>JAZNXI010000105.1:0-28872 GCA_045593825.1 Lachnospiraceae bacterium | reverse complement strand
GTGGGTAACCCATGCTACTTCCGGCGCGAAACCTTCTACGTGGTCCTTTTCCTTGTTTAAGAGACTTTCCGGAATGAACATTGGCATGTAAACATTCTCAACACCGGTTGCCTTAAAACGGGCATCCAGCTCCTTCTGGATTAACTCCCAGATAGCGTAACCGGTTGGGCGGATAATCATACAACCCTTAATGCCGGAATACTCAACTAATTCGGCTTTCTTCACAATGTCGGTATACCACTGTGCGAAATCCACATCCATCGAAGTGATGGCTTCAACTTGTTTCTTTTCTTTCGCCATTTTACTCTCGCCGCCGCGCCGTACAATACACGCGCGCTCGTTGACGGCTCAACCTCCTTAACTTTTTTCAGGATACAAAAAGGCCCCTTTTGTATCCTACAATACAAAAGGGACCGAAATTTCGGCGGTACCACCCTAATTAGTCAATCAACATGCGATTGACTCTCTCTCCTTGTCTTTATCGCAGACCTACGCTGCACTTTCATGCAGGGCTCCAAGGCAGGTTCCAAACCAACTGTGGGAAGCTTTCACCAACCGCTTCTTCTCTGGACACACATTGCTTTGTACTATTCCTTTTCTACGCCACGTTACTTATGTTTTATTATTTTATGCCGTAACCGCGAGTTTGTCAAGCGTCTTGCGGGAAATCTCCGCAAAAAGCACCTCAAGTGTTAATCGGTATATCCAAAGCAAAGAATAGTAAACGCCTTATCCTCCTGGCCTTCCTTCATGCGGATTTCTACGGTATGCTCCGCTGCTTCCTTTTCGTCGATGATGAGAATCACGTTGTTGTTATTCCAGCCACCGCCGCTAAAGCAGTTTAAGGTCATCTTAAGCTCGCCGTCCACAAAAATGTCTGCCTCGCCGAACTTCTGGTTGTTAGCCGTCTTATAGTTAAGCATCAGATTCTTACAGGTTAAAGTCATGGTGAAACTTTCGTTGCCTGCAGCAGGGTCGTGCATCCAGTTATTTGGGAAGGAAGCCTTGCGGTCCAAGCCAAAGTGCTGGATTTCCGTATCCTTGGCGGTAAAGCTGCCGGAATTGATGGTAATTCCTTCGTAATCCGCACCGCTCTCTAACATTACCACATGCTTAAACTCTAAGCCCTTCTTACCGGTTTCCGGAACTGCATTCATCTCTTCTGCTTCTTCCGCATCCACCACAGCTAACAGGTTCATCAGATAGTCACTCATGAGGCGGTGTCCGTAGTTGGCCGGATGATAATCATCGGTATAGAAGATTTTCTTATCCAGCTTTTTTACGGTCATCGGCTCTTTGATTGCATTTGCCACGCTGACCATCGGAAGGTCGTAGTGCTTACCTACCGGGATATAGGTATCCTGCACGTTCCAGAAATCACTTCTGGAAGCAAACAGCAAAATAACAGCTGCGTCATTTTCCTGGGAAAGCACATCATGTACCAGGCTTTCATAGGCTCTGGTATTAGTTGTTTCGCCCCAGTCATTTACCGCAAACTCAATAATGAATAAGTCAGGCTCTGTGCCAAGCACATCCAAGACGTCCTTCTTGAAGCGGATAGCACCAAGACAGGATGGTGTGCCGGAAAGACCTGCATTTACAAAGTTAATATTGTCGCCGTTTCCGTAGGTTTCTTTAAAGGCCTCCACAAACACATAGGCATAGCCCTTGGAATTCTGGGAAGCACCGCCACCTTCGGTAACGGAACCGCCGAGGATTGCAATATTTACCTGTTCACCGCTTCTTGCCTTTTCCAGTACCTTCTTCAATCTGGCATTGTTGCCGGTGGAAATAATAGAATCACTCATCATTTTTTCCTTCCAATCTATCTCCGGTTTTGGGGTTGCTGTTGGTTTTGGTGTAGCCGTTGGTTTTGGAGTCGCTGTTGGCTCCGGAGTCGGGATTTCTGTTGGTGCAACCGTTGGTTCTGCTGCTTCTGTAGGAGTTGTCTCCGGCGCATCATTTTGCTGCTTTGCACCACAGCCCGCCATGGCAAGTACTGCTGCCAGTGCTAAAATATACATATATTTTTTCATGATTATTCTCCTTTATCCCCTATTCTTCCGGTCCCAGGTAGGACTTTGGAAGCTCGCCGCGGTAAACCACAATTTTCTGCAGCACAACACCTGCATCAATGCCATAGAAGCGAAGCTTGTGAGTACCTGCTGCCAAAGTCACCTTACTCTCATTGATATGTGCATTAATCGTCACCGCACGACACCACTGCCATTCCCAGTAATCACCGGCAATATAACCCTTTGGCAGAGCATTTACCACAATTGGTTCTGCACCGTCTGCCTGCAGGGCATAGCGGAGTTCCACCTTGTCGCCGTCTAAGTTATTGCTTGGTGCCAGATAAGTGCGGATAGTATATTCCGCATCCTCAGATACCACAAATTCATATTCCAGATAAGGAAGATTTTCTACACTGCCGGTGGCATCAAACTGCTTTCCGGTTTCCATGGTAATCGGGAACACCTTGACTGCCGCATCGGAGCGACCGTAGTTTGGAATCACTCTAAACTGCGCCGCAAAAATCTTTTCCTGCTCCCCTACGGTTTCTCTTAAGGCTACCGGAACATTTTCCTTAAAGGAATCTGCCTGAAGCACCACATAACCCTCAGGGCGGACAAATTCCGCTTCCATCAGCTCCTCAATTAAAACATCCTTACCAAACGGACAATCCACGCCTTCTAAAACAACAGGAGTCGGAGGTGCGGCATTCTCTGCATTCCATGCCACATAACCGATATGTGTCTGGCTCATCATCTTCTTCCACTTGCCGCCGGACATTTCCTCGTTGTAGTGGCGCATCAGTTCTTTATCCTTTGCAATGGCTTCTTCCACCAGTGCAGCAAAGCCGTTGGTTCTTACATCCGCTTTTTCCGCGTAGTAGCGGTTGTATGCAGAGTAAATGTACAGTGCCACCACATTTGCAGATGCGGTTACCGGATAGTACACCAGCTGTTCGTAAGCATCCTGAAGCTCTGCCGGAATTTCCTGTTTGCAAAGTTCTGCACCTTCCATAAGGAACAGGGCAAAATCCAGCATAGACTTTGCTTCTCCGAAGTTTTCAAGGCTATAAATATTCTCTCTCATGCACTCCGGCTTACAAATACCGTTTAACTTAGAATATCCTGCAAGCAAACCTGCCATCTGCGCCTGGATTACTTCAGAAACGCCGTGTGAGAACTGCTGCTTAATAAACTGCAGATAATAATCCCCCGGTGTTACACTGCCGTTGGTGCCGTACTTTTCAAAATCGTAAGCAAGGTCCATGTAGTAGGAAATCTGCATTTCCATTGGCTTTAAATCGCCTACGTTTACAATCCAAATATCCTTTACGCCACAGTCATAGGTCATGGACAGCTGCTCCCAGGTCTTTTCTAACTGCATAACGTTGAGCCACATGTAGCCTCTTGGGGCGCCGTTATAGTCGAAGTGATAGTACATACCCCAGCCACCCTTGCGGTTCTTTAACTTATCGGTTACCGGCAGGGAACGGATGTTACCGAAGTTATCCTCGCAAAGCATGATAACCACGTCATCCAGCGGAGAATTGCCGTTTTCATCCTTCCAGTTCTTTAAGCCTTCACATTCCTCATTACCGTTCCAGTATTTTTCTACTTCCTTATAAACCACCAGCATCTTTGGCGCATTTTCCAGGCCCTCTGCTGCCATCTGGCTCTTCTGGGTTAAAATTATATCCTTTAATAAGTCAATGTTATACTGCATGCTGCCTGCCAGCTCAGAATCTGCCTCACCACGCATACCTACGGTAATCACACTCTCATATGGCTTGTTACGCTTGATACCGTCTTCCCAGAACTTAGAAATACCCTCTCTGTTTACGGCAAAGTCCCAGTTGTACTTGTCGGTATACTGCTGCCAGAGATGACGCCATTCCTCACCGGCACGGCACATCGGCTCGTGGTGGGAGGTACCCATTACCACACCGTATTCATCTGCCACACGGATGTTGTCGTGAGGATGCTCACTGCCTTCTTCGGAGAAAATATTTCCCCACATGGCAGGCCATAAATAGTTACCCTTTAAACGTAAAATAAGCTCAAATACATGGCTGTACATTTTATCATTTAATGCACCGAACTTACCGTAAGCCCAGCCGGTAAAAGACGGGGATTCATCGTTGATGAAAATACCACGGTATTTAACGGAAGGCTCCTTGGATACTGTTTCCAGCTCTTCCTTTGTAAATGTAAGCACTTCTTTTTTCTCCGGTGCCACATCGGCAAACCATACCCATGGGCTGACGCCAATCATCTCGGACAAGCGGTAAATACCGTAGATACATCCTCTCTTATCGCTGCCGGCAATAAGAAGGTTTCCATCCACCAATTTGGTTGCATAGCACTCCCACTTGCCTTCAATTTCTTTAAGGCTTAATTCTCCTGCTTCCACTGCCTTTGCAATGAGTGGATTCTGCTTCATGGTACCAACCACAATTACCGGACCGGTTACTTTTTCTGCTGTGTCAACAATTTCCGGTTTTTTTCCGGTTACCGCAAGCACATCCCCCGCAAATGCCTCTGCTGCAATACGGATGCCCTTATAGTTTGTGTCAGCCGGGTCAATGAAAATTTGCACAACCTGCGAACCGGCTAAAGTAAATTTATCCATTATAATCCTCCTTGTTTTCCGAAGGAAAATGCCCGCCCGCTGATTGCGGGCAGAGGATTTGTCCTCCTTATACAAACTCAGGCAGGCAAGCCCCTTTACGGGCCGCCTGCCTGTTCAATTTCATTTAATTATGTATTAACGGAACTTCCAGGTATCCAGGCTGTATCCACTGCCGTAGAAGGTGAAGTATAAATCATGTACACCTGTCACGGTTTCTAAGAGCTTGCCAACCTGCTCGGTATAGGTTGCGCCGTCACCTGCCGGAATGGTAAGGTAGCCAACAATATCGCCCATTAAGCGGTCGATGCGGATCTGGATAACACCTTCCTCTGCACCTCCGCATACGGAAGCCACCATCTCGGTTGCGCCCTTGTCACCAAAGTCTACGCCCTTAAGGCCAATCCAAGAACCGGTTTCCATACCGCAAACTACCATGTTACCGGAGCCGCAAGCTACGCTTGTTTCGCCATACTGGGTAGTAGTAACACCTGCACTGTTCCAAATGGTTTCTGCTTCTACCGTTTCGTAAGGATTTAAGTAGCCGTTCTGTTCTACACCTGCTCTTGTTCCCTTGGTTCTGCCAAGTGTACCATCCTCATTGATTGCCAGCTTATCGATATGGGTGGAACGATAGCCGGAACCCGGACGGTAGCCAAGTCTGTCAACTACGGACTGCGCATGATATGTAATGTACCAATCGCCGCGGAAGCTGAATACACAGTGATGGTTGTTACCGCCTGTGCCGAAGAACTCGCCCGGATTTGGTAAAATTACGCCCTGGTAAGTGAATGGACCCATTGGGCTGTCACTGGTCATGTAGCAGATTTCGCCGTTCTTTAAACCATACTCCTTGGTTCCTGCACTGTCTACGCTGAAGTTGGAGCTGTAAGTGTAGTAGTAGGTATTGCCCATTTTGTGGATACCGGAATCTTCAAACAGATACGGTGGATCAATGGCAACCGGGTCACCGTCAATGCTAATCATGTCGTCACCAAGCTTAGCCACTCTTGCGGTGTAAGGATGCGCCGGATTACTCTGCGGAACGCCGCCGCCAAAATAAATATATGCAGAACCGTCATCATCCACAAATACTGCCGGGTCAAAAAGCCAGATTACGGATGCACAGGTTGGTGTATTTCTGGAAATCAACTCGGTACCCAGTGGGTCGGTGAACGGTCCGGTTGGACTGTCGGAGGTTAAAACAAAAATTCCGCTGCCGTTGTTAGCAAAATACAGGAAGAACTTTGGCTTTCCGTCAATCATCTTCCATGTAGCAGCCGGAGCCCAGGAATTGTTTGCTGTCTTTGCCGCACCATCTTTTCCTGCTGCGTATACGGAGCCATGGTCGGTCCAGTTTACCATATCCTTGGTGGAGATTACGTTAATTGTAGTAATTTTGCCGTAGGAATTGTCCTTCAGCTCGCCATTGGCATCGTACTCCGGAACATCACCGGTCATGTAAATATACAATGTGTCGTCATACACCATTGCGTATGGGTCTGCGCCGAAACGCTGGGTCATCAGCGGGTTGTTATCTAACATACCCTTTGCGTTCTTTGCCTTTTCAATGCCCTTAAAAAGAGCTGCCATCTCATCTACCGGAGTAGGTGTAGGTGTGCTTGTCGGAGCAACGGTTGCGGTTGCTTCCGGCTTCTTTGTTACTTCTTCATTCATAGCTTCATTCTCCCTGTTATTATTCTCCTTATTTCCGGTGGCGCAGCCGGATACTGCCAGCAGTGCCGCCAGAAGTAAACACATCGTTATACTTCTTTTCATTTTGTATCCTCTCTATCGACGAACCGGAGTTCTTGTTAAATCAATCAAAATCTGGTTCATCTTGTTTCTGATAAACTCCCTATGTTCCTCCTTCGCCAGGAAGTACGCATAGGAATCCATCAAAAATTCAGGGGATAAACCTCGTCCCACAATTTTAAAGTTTACATAGCCTCTGTCAATATAGCTGCCGATTTCTTCGTTGGAAATGAATGCCGGACGCTTCATACTCTCGTTAAATCCACGTTTTGCATTTTGATGCGGACATTTGAAATCCGTAGCCTGGTCAAACTCCAGCTGGGATAAGGATTCTGCACGATAGTGCTCTGCACGCTTCGGACAGTTTGGAGAGCAGATTTCATTTACCAGAATTTCAATTTTATCTGCTACCGGCTCCAGTTCCTTTAATACTTCTTCGTTGTGGTTTAAATCGTAATCCAACACCACCAGATGATAATCCTTTGCCAACTCATCTTTAATTGCTGCCAAATCTACCATACGCTTTGTCGTGGAAGAAATAACCGCAAAGGATGGGTATTCCTTGCGGATGTACTCCTCCAGGGTTGGAGCATTTACCAGCACCTGATTCTTGCCGTTGTCTGCAAGCTTCATAACCAGATTACAGTAAGTATCTAAATTATGCTTCTCTTCCAACAATGTATTGGTCCAGGTAAATCGTACCGGAACCCCTCTGGAATTATAAATTTTAATTACTCTGTCAATATCGCCTTTATAGGCTGTTCCGAATACAGCTCTGCCACCATTCCAGATTGCTCCGGGAAAGGTGCCGTACACGGAACCGATTTTATAGCCTTCCCGGAATTTGCTTGGATAGTCTTTCATCAAATTCAGTAAAATCTGATTAATTACACGGAAATTGCAAAGTCCCGGCAAATGCCAGTATACTTCTTTTGCCATACTTTATTGCCCTCCATTCCTTACGCTTTTATGCCATGCAAGGCTCCATTTACGGCCATACGCCCGGTCTTGGCTTCATAATATTTATAATACGGCTGTTGGATAAATTATTTAACAACTGAATACGCACAAAGCCCTGATATTCCGGCTTAATAAGATAGTGTACATAGGTTTCTACCAGGGAGAAAAGATTTGCGGTTCTACCCTCAATCTTAAAGTTGTTGAAGCCCATTGGCAGATACTTTTCATAAATATCCTCCGGAGATACATAGGTAGGATAATTCTGAATGGTGTGAATGCAGTTCATATCGCCGTACTCACACTTCCACGGAATAATCGGAATCTTTTTATCCTCCGGAAGTTTTCTGTTTTCTAACTCAATGCGGTGGTTTTGTGCTACGTTTTTGTAATGGGCACCACGGCGAGGACAATTTGGAACGCACAGGGCATTTACCAGCACCTCACACTTTTCAGGCTTCTTTACCTTCTTTAAGATGTCCCATTGGTTGTTCATATTGTAATCCAGTACAACCAGATAATAGTCTTTTTCAAGTTCTTCATTTAATGCATCAATAGTTCTGATTTCCTTGCAGGTAGAACTGTTGATTTTAAACCTCGGATAGGTCTTACGGATATACTCTTCCAGAATCGGAGATACTACCAGTACCTCGTTCATTCCGTTATCTGCTTCCTGCATGCAGAAATTACAATAAAAATCGTCTAAGTCTTCTTTTTCAATAATAGGATTGGTAAAGGTATAGCGGATCGGAATACCCTTACTGTTAATGGATTTGATTACATTTCTAACATATGGTGTGTCACACTGATCTCCAACAATCAGTCTTCCGCCTGCCCAAAGGGAGGTTGGAAATTCTCCAAAAAAAGAAGCAATCTTAATCCCCTCTCTGAAAAAATCCGGTCTCTGCTCCAATAAACTAAGCAGTAACATATTTAACGGATAATTTCCTCTCAGACCTGGTAAATGAAATTTAACTTCCATAGTATTCTCTCCTTCTTTTTTTATATAGAACAAGGAATGGTACCCGGAAATACCATTCCTTGCCTGTTGTGAATCAGTTAACGAACCGAGTCAATTTACGAAACTAATATGCAATTAGTTGTTGTTTGCGTTCTCAATCTTTGCGTTCCAGGAGTCACGTAATCTTTCAGCTGCTTCTGCAGGAGTTTCGATAACGCCGTCAGCATTTGCAAAGCCTAAGCCCCACATAAGATCTTCACCCATGTTGATATCGGTGATGAATGTGTGATGAAGAACTTCACCTCTGTTTAATAAGTGAGTAAGAGTTAAGTCTACAGACTCAGTATCACAGAAGTTTGGATACTGACCATTCTGCCATGCAGAGTAATCTTCGTAACCTGGGATTGGCTGTGTGTAAAGGTCATATGCGAAAGCGATCTTCCAAGCCTTTTCTTCATCGTAGCAAGCTGGGATACAATAAACGTTATCTTCGTAGAAGGAAACGTACTCGTTCATGTTAGGGTTGTTCTGGTTCTTAGGGAATACGATGCAACCAAAGTCGTCAAGTCTAGCTTCGTCACCAATCATCTGACCAGCTCTGTAAACCTGATCTGCGAAGAAGCAAGCCTTACCTTCCTTGAACGCAGCAATGAAGTAATCCCAGGAACCTTCGCCCTGTGGCATTAAGTACTTGTTCTGCATTTCTACGGACCAGTTAAGAGCTTCTAATGTTTCCTTAGCTTCAAGGTTGTTGAAGAACTTACCGTTTGCATCCTTACCGATGAAGGAACCGCCGTTAGCGATAACTGCTGCCTTATGGAATTCGGACTGCTGCTGAACCATGCCGTATACGTCGATGATACCATCGGAGTCTACGTCTCTCTGAACCTTAGAGCAGTATTCATCGAACTTAGCCCATGTCCATTCGCCCTTTTCCTGAAGGTCATAGAGTTCCTGAGGGTCAACACCGGCTTCCTGTAAAAGTCTCTTGTTGAAGTACATACATCCTCTTGGTTCCGGATCAATACCTCTGAAGCCGTAGATAGCGCCGTTCTTGCTCATAAGATTATGTACGCCGCTGCCCCACTTAGCCTTGGAGAAATCTAAGCAATCTAAACCGGATACATCATACATAAGACCACTGTTCATAGCGGAGATCATTTCGCCGCCCTGACGGAGACAGAATACATAGTATTCGTCGCCACCGGTTGTAGCGTAGTCGATGAAATCCTGTGGGTTGGAGCCCCAGTCACCGATAGCCATTTCCTTAATTGTGAAGTTATATTCTTCCATTGCCCAAAGTAAGTATTCCTTACGAGCTTCATCATAGTCATCTCTTGGAACTGTATCAGCGATGTTGTCGCCTGCGGACCACCAGTCACGGATGATAACTTCGATACCACCAAGGTCTACCTTGTTACCGTTAGCATCTGTTCTGATAACATATGCTTCTGGGATTGGGGTAGGTGTTGCTGTTGCTTCAGGCTCCTTAGTGTCGTCGCCGCCTGCGCTTGGCTGCTGCTCATCCTGCTTGTCTGGTGCCTTTGTTGGGTCTGGTGTGTCACCCTGATTGTCCTTAGAACCACAGCCGGCCATTGCTCCCACTGCCATAACTGCTGCTAAAGAAACTGCTAACATTCTTCTTACTGTCTTGCTAATCATTGTTTTTGTCCTCCTCTTTTTTATTTCTCGCCCATCCTTCTCATGCAACCGGAGGTTTCCGGGTCCTCCGGTTACGGACGGGAAAAATACTATGTAGATTAACCCTTAATACCGGTGTTTGCCAAGCTTTCAACGAAGCCCTTCTGTGCAAACAGATACAGTACTAATAACGGGATAATTACCATTAAGGTACCGGTAGAAATAATACAACTGGTATAACCCGGGGAAGCACCCGCGGAGTTCTTTAAAATAGTTGTAATATATGCTCCCAGCTGGGTAGCAATTCTGCTCAGCTGGATGGATAATAACTTGGTATTACCCAGGAACATCTTGGAATAGAAGCCGTCTGTCCACTGCCATACGAACGAGAACAGGAAACAGGAAACTAAAATCGGCTTTGCATCCGGAAGCATAATCTTTAAGAAGGTTCTTAAAGTACCGCATCCGTCTACGTATGCTGCTTCCTCCAGCTCAATTGGCTGGTTACGGAAGTACTGACGCAGTAAGTAAATATATAAACCGTTCTTTAAGCCCATACAGCCCGCACTCATTAAGTAGTACGGAAGAACGGAACCACGTAAGTTCAATGCTTCACCTGTGATTGCCTTAAAGATTCCGAAAATATCAAAGAATCTGAAATGCAGATGTAACGGCGTTGCAAGAATCTGTGGTGGAATTACAATAAGTAAAATTACACAGGCAAACCAGAAATTTTTAAGCGGGAACTTAAATCTGGCAAAACCATAACCTACTAAGGTACACATAGATACCTGCAGGATAGCAATGGTAAGGGAAATAAGAAGGGTATTCTTTAATGCCTCGCCATAGCTCATAAACTCAGCTGCCAGCTCGTAGTTTGCTGTTGTAAAGTTTGCAGGAATATTAACAACCATGGTGTTGTATAAGTCCTGCTCATCCATGAAACTTACCGAAATCTTATTAAAAATCGGCTGAAGAATCAGGAAACATAAACCAAACATCATAAACAGACGGCAAATGCGGTAGGAATAATCCATTGCCACCTTTTTTAACAAATAGCCTTCACTTTTTTTGTTTCTGATCCAGAATCTTTGCCATTTATTCACTTTTGCTTCTCTTTTAGTCATAGTAGTACACCACCTTTGACAGAATAAGTGAGGTCAAACCGATTATGGCCATAACAATGCCAAAGTATATCCAGGCCATTGCCGATGCAGGACCGTAGCTTAACTTAGCAAGCATGATATCCTGGATTTTCTTAATAACCTGATTATCTGTTCTCATACAGAAATCTACGATTGTATAAACCAGATTTACTAAGAGAAGAGGGCTGATCATCGGGAAAGTAATTTTCCATAAGCTTTCCCAGGAAGTACAGCCCTCAATGGAGGCTGCCTCATACATACTCTTGGAAATGGTCTGCAAACCGGATAAGAAGATAATAATCTGGATACCGGATGCAAGTACTACGTCGTAAATTCCGTCGATAATCTGGAATACCTTATTGAACAAACTGTTACCTACACCGGATACACTTAATACTTCTTTAATGGTGTCGGTAATGGAAACGCCGGTGGCGCCTTCCATTTCAATAACGTCTCTCATCTGAGCCATGATTGGGTTATCATATTCTACACCGAGAATAACACCGGAGGATAAGATAACCGGAAGGAAGAATACGCCTCGTACAAATGCACGGCCCTTAAATTCCTGATTTAACAAAAGGGCTGCGAAAAAGCTGAATACGATAATGGCCGGTACGTTGATTGCCATTCTGGATAATTCTTCTGTTAATAATCTGGTAAAAGTTAAGTCAACTGTAAATGCTTCTTTAAAGTTCTTTATACCAATCAGTACATTGGTAAATCCACCCGGACCTACCTGAACGTCACAAAGACTCATGTACAGGGACTGGAAAAACGGTTTCACCATAAAGGCAAGAAAGCCAATTATGAAAGGGAGGATAAACAGATAGCCGGCAATTGCCTTTCTCTTCTGAAGACCCTCATATTTTGATCTTCTCTTCATATTATATCTCCTCTCTGTCCTTTCTAGTGATTACCGTGTCACGGTGTAGTCTCTTGCAGGTACTACCGTGCCCTCAGTTGTTGTATAGTCGTTGTAGCTGTAGTTTACGTAAACCTTTGTGCCATCCTCATAAGAGGTACAGGTTACTTCACCGGTAATGAATTCATGATCTGTCATTTCCTGACTGAACACATGACCAAGCTCGTTGTTGAAGCGGTTGTATGTTGTGTACATGTCATCCTTACAAGCGACATATTCGGAACCGAAATACTGTGTATACAGTGTGTTCTGCAGTGTAAACGGATTTTCCTGCATTACGGTGAATGCAAGACCTGCACCGTATTCTGCAGACTTTAACAGTTCATCTTCCGGATTTGCTGTTAAGTTTAATGCTTCGCCGGTGTAATCCACAAATCCGTGAATTGCCAGCTGGAAGAAAGGAACCTGCTTGTCGATGATTGTATATTCCGGTCCGCCAAGATCCATATTGGTAACCATGTCTGCATAAGCAATCGCATATTCGTTACCGCGGTTAATCATAACCTTAGTTCCCTCAGAAACCTGTGCAAGGTAGTTGGACTGGTTTTCCATTTCCTTCTGACGGCTGACAGGTGTTTTTCTATTGAAGTCGGAGGATACATCCATACCCATATCCTGGAAGGAAGCTCCTGCTCCTAAGGAATTTACCTTTTCTACAAAATTGTCTGCCATCTCATAAATAACGCTGTTCTTTACAAGGTAGTAGGAAGCCAGGTCATCACGCTCACCAAAGGTGATGCTGTTGTATGTAAAGATTTCCGCTTTTTCCTTACTTACCTGACGTGCTGCGTCGGTAAATACGAAGAAGCCTTCCTTAAAGCCACTGTCGATTGCATAGTTGGTAATACCGTCTAAGTAAACGGTTACGCCCTGGTCTTTGGCACTTGCCACCAGATTGGTGAGGGCCTTGTTTCCGCCAAGCTCCTTCACTGCTTTTACCTTGTTGAACATGGTCTGGCGAACACCGTCGTTTGCCCAGCCGGTTACCTTTACGGAAAGGTTATTCATGCCGGAGTTCTTCATTTCTGTAATAAGCTCTGCGGCTTCATCAAAGGTAGTAAGTGCTAACGGCTTGGAAACCGGAACACCTAATACCTGCTTAATCTTATCAACTGCTCCTACAATTTCTACCACTGCAGGTGCTTCTTTGGTATCCTTCTTCTCCATGGAATACAGGGAAGTTAAATGCTCTTTATAAGCCTTGGCCATATCTACATAATCACCGGAATTTACAAGCACATATTTCTGTCTGTAAAGTTCTCCTTCCGGAAGCTGCGGTTCATAAACATAAACATCGCCGTTGGTCTTGTTGGAAACCTCGTATTTTTCACGCTTAGTAACAGTATAAGTGGAGTTAACGTAGTTGTACATGTTATATCTTCCACTGATATCTGCTGTAATAGCGGAGTAAGGTGCACCATTCTCAATGATGCAAAGGTAAGATGCATTACCCTTGGATAAACCGTATACATTGAAATTTGTTCTTGTTTCATGTACCAGTGCGGTTCTTACCTTGGACATATCCCAGCCGTATACGTCTGCATAATAGCTGTTCTGTGCAATCTTTCCGTTATTGAAGTTAATTAACGCACCGCCGCCGGCAGGTACTAATAAGAAGCCTTCGTCTTCGGTTGTGCCTGCGCCAAAGTATGGCAGTAAGGACAACTGGTAAACCGGTGTTTCTTTTTTACCTTCGATACTGTCTGCAGGAATCTCTACGGAGAAGCCGGTTTCATCCAGACGGTAAATCACGCTGATGTTAAACGTTGGCTTGTTGGTGGATTTTTCTGCGGTATCCAGCTCTTTATCAAGCTCATACTGCTCGTAAGTATAATCGATACTTGCAAAAATCTGCTCCAACTTTCCTTTAATCGCATCGGTTGCACTGTCACGGATAACGTAGATGATTCCGTCCGCCATGGATGGATAACGCTCTAACAGGGCATCCTTTTCTTTTTCATCACTCTTACTTAAGTTGTTGATATCAATCTTTTTATAGTACTGGGAAAGCAGGTTCTTATTACCGCCGGTTAAAATACCTTTGTACTCTTCGTACTTTTCCAAAGTCATAACCGGTGGAACAATGTACTCTCTCTGTACATCACCGATGGTGTAATCAATCTTGATGTAATCTTCACCCTGCTCAACTTCGTACAGCTTATTGACAACACTGAATTCGTAGTTGTTATACAGAGCGTTTACACCGCTTCGGTTACTGTAGGTTAACATTACAGTGGAACGTAATTCGTTCTTTTTGTTAGGAGTGGATGCTTTTGCATCGGCAGTGATTCCTGCCTCGTCCGGGTTGGAGTACCAAACCTCACCGGTTTCCTTTACTGTAACGTTAAACTGTGTTGTTTCAGCGTCCATGGTGAACAGAAATTTGTCATTTTCCATAACATATTCTTTCTGTTCTCCGTCAAAGCCTCTCATTTGAATTACTTCTTCTTCTACAACCTTATCCGGCCATAAAATAATTACTGCTACGGCTGCGACAATAATTGCGAGAATCACCAGAGGGCCAATCAGACTTTTTAATTCTTTCTTGATTGCAGCTTTAATTTCTGCTTTTCTTTCCTGTCTCATATTTTCCCTCCGAGTTAAATTCTAAAGAGAATTTCCCTTACAATAGATACAAAGTATGCAATACCCTGGCTGATCATACTGAAGAACAGCAGGAGAATGAATACGATAACCAGCATTGCAAAAATTGAGAAAAACGTAAATAAAATAGTTTTACTCATGGTGTATTCGTGAATCTGCATCATGGCAACCACGATGTAAATTGCACAGAACACTAATACGATAGTATTGATTAAGGAGTAAAACTCCGCTTCGTTTACCGTTACCACATTACTGAAAATAATCAGTGGGAACTGGAATAACGGATAAGGAAGCATTGCATAACAGGTTGCCATGTAAATCTGCGGAAGTCTTGCCTTACCATCAAACAGGGTGGTAAGCGCCCAGTTACCAACTACCCACAGAGCCAGCGGAAATATGATACTTCCAAGGTAAAGGAAAATATTAACTTCCGGCCAGTAAACCTGGTTAAAAATAAAACTGGTAAACTGCAGACTGGTAATTCTGGCAACTAAAGTCAAAATCAATATAGTATTCGCTACTGCCAGGGAGCCACGCTTTTCGTGGGTTAAATCCCAATAACCATCCAACGGATGTGTCATGCAATAGAACGCGAATTTAAAGCTTTTAAAATAACGCGTATAGGTTTCTTTCTTCTTTAATGAAGCTAACATATCTGCCTCCGATTCTTGACGTTTTTACCTTTTGAAAATATCTGCAGTATCAATTTCCCATTTAATCTTTTTAATTCTGCCAATAGCAAGAGGAATAACAATTACTACTGCCAAAATAACAACTATCCAAGCAATGTTTTCTTCTACCCATTCTTTACGGTAGTACTGGAATGCCTTGGAATAGTTTTCCGCATCCCACTTTAACTCGAAGTAATCCATTGCTTCACGGTAACGCTGCTGACGAAGCAATGCACGGCCGATACCGATATATGCCAGGTCGTAGTTTCCGTTTAAGGCAATTACCTTTCTCCAGGCCACTTCGGAACCTGCGTAATCACCCTTCTTGAATAAATCCATTGCCTCGTAAATTAAGTTACCGTACTCTGTTGGAGTGAATAAGGTAAGACTACAGTCTACCGCATCAAGTACCAACAAATCGTAACCCATGTGCTCAATTGCGGAAGGTGTACGGAAATATCCGTCTACATTACCGCTGCCGCCGAAGGCAAACAACATATTACCCTGGTCGTCGTAACCAAACAGACGTCCTCTGTTTTTGTCTAATACAATATAGGATTCGTTTTCAAATGCTGTAATGTCGGTTAACAAGGATGGACCGGAATAACCACCGGCATTACCAATCCAAACGTCACCGCAAATCATCCAGTTACCGTTACGGACTAAGATGTCGCTGCCCATCATGTTCAGACGACGAACCGGATCAACGTCTCCGTTATCAATTTCGACTTCTGTTACATTGGTTGTTGTGGTGTAAATGAACCCTTCGGTATCCATGTAAATGTTGTCATATTCTGTTGGAACGAAGTTTTCCATCTGGGCACGCTGTGCCTTGGTAGCAATCTTTTTCCAAATGTAATCGGTAAAGTTGTATGTAGCAGGTGTAGCACCTACATAACCAACGAATGTGCCATCCGGCTCATACTTGATTAAACCTTTGTTAACATTGGTTGCGATGCAGTATACACGGCCTGCAGTGTCAACAACAACTTTGTGCGGAAGGAATTCCATGGACTGGTCAAAAGTTGCATCAACAGGCTTTACAAAGGACATAACATATTCTAAATCCTTTGTCAGCTTTAATACTCTTCCGTTACTCTTATCTGCAATATAGAAGTAGTCTTCATCTACCGCGATGTCGTGCGGTGCGTTAAAGTTATTTACCTCTACATCGCCGGTGAACTCAGTAATTTCACGAACCAGCTCAATGGTTGTTTCACCGGTTCTCTGAAGTTCTAAAATTCTGTTATTGTTTGTATCACAAATATAAATATAATCTTCGTAAACGAACAGTCCCTGTGGGGATGTCATCTTATTTTCCAGATTGAAGTCTACAGCGGTAAAGGTACCTGCAACTTCGTAAGTATCCGGTGAATATTGTACATCTCCCCAGTAGTCATATGTATAGGTATATCCTTTTTCTGCTGCCTGTGCCTGTACCGGCATACTTACAAGAATCATAAGACAAGCCGCAACCAAGGCTCCCATTCTTTTTGCTAATCTTTTCATAAGCATTCTCCCTGCATACGATGTACAATCAATCTTTTAAACCGGAACTTGCCATGGTCTCCAGAATCTGGCTCTGGGACAAAATGAAAGTGGCAATCGGTACTAACATTAAAACTACACTGACTGCGGCCTGCTGACCGGTTCTGGCGATACTGCCGGCTGCCACCTGGTTCAGCGCAAATGCCAGCATTTTCTTTTCTTCGGAATAAATAAAGGTGGTACCACCGTTATTCCATAAGCCCTGCACCGAGAAAATAATCAGTGTCAGCCATGCCGGTTTTACGTTTGGCATTACGATTTTACTGAAAACCATCCATTCATTGGCACCATCGATTTTGGCCGCTTCGATAAGTGCCGTCGGAAGACCTTCCATAAACTGCTTCATCAGGAAGAAGCCGGTAACACCTCCGAATGCCGGAATAATAATTGACCAGTAGCTGTCAATCAAATGAAGCTTATTCATAATAATATAGGTTGGAAGTCCTAACACGGTACCGTTAAACAGCATTGCGGTAGTTACAACCTTAAAGAAGAAATTTCCGCCCGGGAAGTCGTACTTTGCAAGTACGAAAGCACCCATGGATGCAATAATTAAATGTCCTGCGGTACCAAGCGCTGTAACAAATACGGTGTTAAATATGTATCTCGGGAAGGTTACCCAGCTCTTACCCATGGACACGAACAAGTCTGCAAAGTTGTCAAGTGTCGGGTTCTGTGCAAAGAACTTTGGTGGGAATCTGTATAATTCATCCAAAGGCTTTAATGCATTGCTTATCGAGAACACTAACGGTACTGCCATGAGTATTGCAGTCAGCGCTAAAAACAGATAGAGGAAAATGTCGCCCCAGATGGAACGGTTTGGTTTCCTTCTCTTTATTAACTTTTTCTTGTATGGTTTTGGTGTTTTTTGCTTTTTGCTCATATCATGTTCCTACTCTTCTCAACAGACTTTGAATTGCTTTGTTACATAAAATCATCATTAAGAACAAAATGGTTGCGATAGCAGATGCATAACCCATTTCGAATCTTTGGAAACCATAGTCCTGAATATGGCTTACGATTGTTCTTGCAGCGTAGTCCGTACTTGGGAAACCGCACAGTGTCTGCATAACATAACCAACGCCAAAGGAACCTGTGATGGTCATAATGGCACCAAACAACAGCATCGGCTTCATTCCCGGCAAAGTAATGAACCAAAGCTCCTGCCAACGGTTTTTCACGCCGTCCATGTAACCTGCTTCATACTGGGACTGGTCTACACCCTGCAAGCCCGCTACGAAGGAAAGGAAACCGGTACCTAAACTCATCCAGAGGGTAACCAGCATACAAATCCAAAGCATCCACTGCGGATTGGTAAGCCAGAGAATTGGCGCATCAATGATACCAAACTCAATTAAGTAGGAGTTGATGTAACCGTACGCGTCACCACGGAACAGCTGTGAGAAAATAACAACACAGGAGCCCGCAAGGGATGGTGCGTAGAAGATGATAACCGCAATGGTTCTGATCCAGCGCGGAAGCTCATTGATAAGCCACGCAAACAGGAAGGAGGCAATGTAGCCCAGCGGTCCTGTAATAATGGCAACCATCAGGGTATTTTTTAAACCTGTAATGAATACCTCATCATCCAAAATCAAACTGATGTAGTTGTCTAATCCGGCCCATTTTGCCGGTTCAAAAATGTTGTAATAGGTAAAGCTGTAATAAATTGATGTGATTATCGGCAAAATAGTAAAGGTAAGGAAAATGATTGCATACGGTGCCAGAAATAAATAACACATCTTTCTCTGCTTTGCTTTTTTGATAGCAACCTGCATATTATGCTTACGCAGTGCCACGTATTTTTGTAAATACTCTTTCAAAGTGTGTCACTCCTTTCTTAGTCTTCGTACATCGGCAAGCCGAATTCTTTACGCTTCTTTTCTATTTCTTCGTTAATCTGAAGTACGTAGTCGATAATTGTTTCTCGCGGATCATCCTTTGCCGAGGTTACCTTACGTAATGCATTGGTAACATGGCGTCCGGTGTAGTAACCACCAGGAATTTCCTTGATACCCTTTGCCCAATCCCACTGTTCCATTAACACATCGATATCATGCGCACTCCAGGACAGCTGTACGAATGCGTCTCTGTTTGCGGTTGCATATCTTGCGGAGGAACCGAGAAGTGCTTCTAATTCACGTCCGTAACGAACCTGTGTATCTGCATCTGCCCACCACTTCATGAATTCCCAGGAATTCTGCTTTAAGGTTTCGTCTTCGGTCTTAATCATCATGGTTGCACCGCCGGCGATGAATACGGAACGGTCGATGTAGGTGTTACCGTTTTCATCTACACGCTCGGTACCCGGAACCAGTGTGAAGTCCCAAAGGCCTCTGATTTCCGGTGCGGAAACCACTAAGGTATTGTAGGTGCCGTAGGAAGCGATACCGATTGGCATTTCACCGGAACGGAAACGGCTTACAAAGTCGTAAACTTCCGGAAGACCGTAGTCGGTAAAGTATCTTGCATATTCTTCGAAAGCTGCTACGCCTTCTTCGGAATCGATAATTGTTTTTGTATCAGTTGCGTTATATAAGTCTCCGCCCTTCTGGAACAGAAGACCAAAGTACATATTTAAGTCTGCGGAAGTACTTTGTACCGCAAGGGCATTGGCCGCGGTAGTACTACCGGAAGCACTAGGAATGGCTACGGTTAAGCTCTTGCCCTGAATGGTTGGAAGTATTTCAACCAGCTCTTTCCATGTATTCGGAAGTTCTAAGCCAAGTTCTTCCATAATGTCTTTACGGTAGAACATTACGCAGAAGCCCTGGGTTTCAGGTACGCCGTAAATTTCATCACCCAACCGGAACTGACGGTAGGAGCTTTCGGTGTAAGGAGCTAATACTTCTTCCCAGCCCTCGAACTGTGTGATTGGCTCTGCTGCACCACGGAGTGCATAGTCAACCGGCATGTTGGTACCGGCAGAAATAAGTACGTTTGGACCTCTGCCTGCCATAACCGCACTCATGATGGCGTCAGCACCAACAATTTCAAGATTAACCTTAACTCCGGTTTTCGGAGTGAAGCTGTCGTCAATCATGGTCTTTAAGATGGTACCCTGGTCACGACCGGTGGTAACCCATACGGTGATTACTTCGTCCTTATCGTCATAAATATCACCGACTGCATTATAGTCAACCAAGAAGGAAGCAACAAACGCTTTTACTTCATGCACTGCCTTGTCAAAGAAATTACTCTCATCTTTTTCTACCGTTGCACCGGTGCCGCTTACTACTAAATAGTCAACGTCCAGCTTGATTTCGGACATGCTGAGAATGGAAGTACCGATAGCGGTAATATTATCCTTCCAGGTAGTAAATTCTACTGTGATTTTTTCAGGACGTTCTACGAATTTTTCCATCTGGTTTGCTACCGTCTGAGCAGTAGTGATGTATTCATTCTTCTGTCCGGTGTAAGCCACGGTATCATCTACCATCTTGAACAAACGCTTTGCTTCGATGTCCATAGCAGCAACAACTTCCGGATAAACAGACTCGATGTGATAGTCACGGTATTTATCAGGAGATGCTCCGGTATAAACCAGAATCTTACGATACATCTGGTTTAAACGGTATGCAGAGTCGGATAATTCGGAAAGGATATGACCAAGTCCGCCAAGGGTTGCCTCTAAACGGATGGTATGTGTACCTGCTGTAAGATAGAACTCGTAAGGAGCTCCTTCTTCATCTGCAAGTGTCAGGCTGTTCCAGTCATTGCTGAAGTCAAAGAACACTTCCTGCATTTCCTTGAAAGGAATTTCGCCGTCAATGTATAAGCTACGGCAGGAAACGTTACCTCTTGCATAATTCTGACGGGCCTTTACCATAATGTTGTAATAGCCGTCTTCAGGAACAGTGAATTCCCATTCAATCCACTGGCCTGCTGTCTTCCAGGTATCACCGCCAACGTAGTTAAGAATTGTGTTCATTACGCTGTACGGGGATGTATTTGCGGAAGCCTTATCATATTTTGCATAAAGGGAGGATTCGGAACGTCTTGTGGAATCTTCACCTTCAATCTTTGCTACATAGTTGAGACCTTCACCGGTGGCCGCTGCGCCGCCCTGTGCACGGTACTCTGCATAAGAAGCTGTTGCTTCTACAGCCGCAACCTTGAAAGTGCGGATAATCATCGGCTCGTTTACGCCTTCTAAGGTAATGGTGTTCTTACCCTTTTCAAAATAGAAGCGGTATGGCTCGATTTCATAACCCATATCGTCTCTAAAATATGTATTCTGCCAGTCGTAAATTTCAACCTGCATTGGGCGGATTTGGTTGCCCTGGTTATCAACCGTCGGCTCGCCCTTGTCTGTCCAAATACGGCCAAAGGTAATGTTTTCTGCATCGTCAAACGGAACACTTCCGTTAATCTTGAGGGTTCTTTCTGCAGGAACACCTCTGGACGCTACTGTTAAATACTCAAGATAGAGATTGTAGAAGCCCGCCTCAGGAACATCAACCTCCCAAGTAACCGTAGAGTCAATTTCTGTATAAAGAGCGTTACCCTCGTAGTTTTCTACGCCGGTTGCTTCTTTATAAGAAAGAACATCAATATCTACAGTGTGCTGAGGCATTGCCGCGTCCTTATGATCTTGCTGATATCCGGTGTAAGTTCCTTCCAGCATCATACCGTCTGCATCGGCAGATAAATCTACTCCTGCATACTTTTCGCTGAAATTTTCCACCTCCTTGAAGCTCGATAGCCAGATTGCCACACCGGCAATTGCAACGACTCCGATGAAAATCAATAGTTTTTTAATCGCGCCTTTCATACATGCCTCCCTGTTTGATTATTCTTCCTCTAAAATTGTTTGCTAATGATATATATGCTATAGGTAATATAGCATAAGAAGCAGACTGGTCTGCTTGCGCTTTTTAATCATTTTATACAAATAGTATACTCTATCATAGTGAAGTGCGCTTATTAGATTTTGCTATCATTCTTTCACACATTGCTCAAAATTAGCTAATTTTTAATATTAATTTCAGCGAATTATTTACTTTTTGACCAAATAATGATATACTGCTTTTAGTAAAATTGTTCAAAAAAGTTGAAAACGCTTTCATTATCATAAAATTACAAAAGCAATTTTTGATAAGTCATCAGCAAGATATGGAG
This sequence comes from Lachnospiraceae bacterium, assembly GCA_045593825.1. GTDB lineage: Bacteria > Bacillota > Clostridia > Lachnospirales > Lachnospiraceae > SIG299. The sequence continues at coordinate 6,909 of JAZNXI010000105.1, read as the reverse complement.
GGATTTTATGGCCAAACACGAAAAACTAAATCAGTTTGATGATTTAAACCTTATTAACAGCGACTGGTCCGGCACAAAATATATCAACAGCACTCATGAGTTGGTAGCCTACCATAACGACACCATCATCCGCATTTGGCGAAATGTGGAACCAAGGGGCTTTAAACCGCACTGGCACTCCTCAATTGAGGTAATTCTTCCTGTTGAAAATTATTATGACGTAAAAATCAGCAATAAGGATTACCGTATCAACCCGGGAGAAATTCTTGTTATCCCGCCGAGAGAGCTTCACGAACTCATTGCTCCTCCTGACGGAGTACGTTTTATTTTCCAGTTTAACATCAATGTCATGGCCCAGTTAAAAGGTTTTGCCGCCATCCAATCCATGCTGTCAAAGCCACTTCATATTACAAAGGATACACATCCGCTTGTCTATAATGAAGTATACCAGACTTTACTGGATATGTGTAAGGAATATATTTCCGGCAACCCATACAGTGAGCTGTCCATCTTCTCCTTATTAATAAGAATGTTAATTTCTCTTTATGAGAATCACATCCAGACTACCGACTTGTTCCAGAACGTCAATGTCAACAAGCATCAGGAATACGTAGCAAAGTTCGGTAACCTTTTGGAATACATTGACAACCATTATACCGAAGACCTTACTCTGGAAGACATGGCAGACATTATTGGTTTTTCCAAGTACCATTTCTCCAGATTATTTAAGCAGTATACCAATTTTACATTCTGCGACTACTTAAAGCACCGCCGTATCCAGGCGGCAGAAATGCTGCTTGACCAGCCGGAGTATTCCATAACCGAAGTTGCACTTCAGGCCGGCTTCCCAAGCATTTCTACCTTTAACCGTATTTTTAAAGAATATAAAAACTGTACCCCGACGGAATTCCGCAACATGCGTCAGAAGCGTCGGCACCAGTAAAACATAAGAGAACACTTGGAGGATTTTATGAACGAAAACAAGATTTTAGCCCTTCATATGGGCAAGGCAAAATGTGCCGTAGATTTAGGAGACGGTTCCGAGCGCGGCGAATACGTAAACCAGGACTATATTTTACATACCCTGGGCAGACCACACCGCAGTATTTCCTTAATGTACTGCTACTATCCGTTAGATAAAGGTTGGCCGGGCAGAGCAAGCGTAGTTCATGCAAACCCTAACGTATCCTTTGCCTGGGATTACCCTTACGATGATTACTTCACCTACAAGGGTGGCCCAAACGGTACTACGGATGATGAACCGTTTACCTGCATGCGTGACATCCGCCGTCACGGTCAGGACGTTACTCTTACCATGACCATCGACCCTCATGTTTCCGACGAGCACTTAATTGCCATTGCAAAAGACTTAAGACCGTTCGGACGCATGATGCTCCGCATCAACCACGAATGTACCGGCGACTGGTTCAGCTACACCAAACGCTGTACTTATAAAGAAATCGGCGAGTTTTTCTGCCGTGCCCACCGCATCATCAAAGAGTATGCACCTAACGTACAAACCATTCTTTGTACCGGCGGCGTAGAAGGCGATAAAAACGTTATCGAAAAAGAAGATTGTTTTGCAGATGCAGTCCGCTGCACCGACATGTGGTCCATCGATAAATACTTCGCCCTCCATTGGGGTTGGCCATATGACGTGGCAGAGCGTGGCGGAAATTCCCACAAGCGTGACAACATCCGGGAAATTTACGATTACACCAAAAAGTCCTACGAACGTTTCTCCGAGCTCTGCGGCGGTGCTAAAAAGCCTATGATGATGAGTGAACTCAACGCCGACGGCGACGTTACCGGTCCTTACGAGCAGGCCGACATGGTAAAAGAATTCTGTGACATTATCAAAAAAGATAATGCCACCTGGTTCACCAACTTCTCCATGTACCAGTTCCGCGACAGAGGACGCCTGGGTCTCGAAATCGAAGATCCAAACAATCCTGACGTGGGTATCGCACAGCCACTTTTAGAAACCTACAAAGAAATCATCCACGATGACTATTTCCTTCCTGAAATGACCATCGGCGAAGAAGTGAAGCTTCCGCTCACCCTCCGTTGGGGCGGTGCGGAAGACGCAGAAGGTATTGCCATTCCTCTCCACTTCGAGGGTAACCCACACTTCTGTGAGGTTGTATTCGAAGACGATTCCAACCTGATGATGGAAATCAACGGTACCTGGTTCTACAAGTCTCCAAAGGCAAAGACCATCGACATGATGAGTGCATTCTTCAAGAAGCCACTCACCGGTCCATGTGACTTAACCTTAAAGATTTTTGCACCACCTGCCTCCGGCGAAAACGACATCTCCACCGAAGACGGTTTATACAACAGCTACACCACCATTGAAAAGCTGCCAAAAATCAGACTCCGTTTTGAACCGGTTGAACTAGCAAAGTAAAAATCAAAAAGGATATCTCCTACGAACCCGCTCCATCGCTAACGGTTCGTGCAGAGATATCCTTTTTTCTGCGCAAAAAGAGGGTGCGAAGCACCCTCTCAAAAAAACTTACCACATTCTGTAGTTGCCGCTCAATGCGAGATACGCAAAGAAGTACAGGCAGTTGTCATAATATCTTCTCTTACCTCCACGAAGAGGCATCTTAAAGAACGTTTCCACCCACTCGCGGCTTGCTTCGGTGGTTGCTGCCAAAACACTTTGTGCAACCGTAACCTGAAGGCCCACCGGATGGAGGCAAAGTTCCTTTACGGCAATTGTGCCGTCGATTTCATAGATATAAAATTCACCGGAGCGGAGTGCAGGAAGCAGGAACTTCTGGATGTTTGCTGCTGCATCACACTGACCGATATCAATGCCGAACCATTCGTAATCCAGACCGATATTTGCCACAGTACGGTAGGAATCACTGAAGAACCAGTCGTGACGGTCATGGGTCCATGGAATCGGACGGCTCATCGGAGAACCGTCAAATTCTGCATACTCTGCAGAAAAACCTGTGTCCGGATGGCATGCCTTAATTAAGTATTCACGGCTTGCCTTTGCTGCTTCCTTCCAGAACGGTCTGTCTTCCTCGTAAGCCCAAAGAGCAAACAGCTCATAGAAATGAGGCAGATGATAGGACGGGTCGGTATAGTCAATGCCCGGAACAAATAAAATCTGCTTGTTTTCTAAATTCCACATCGGAACACCGACTCTGCCGTTCTGACCTTTGTGCAGGCAGGCACGTAAAATTTCCTTTGCTTCAGCCTCATAGTTGAAGATACCTTCGCCATTGCCCCAGCGGTGAGCCGCGAAGAACAGGGACATAGCAAAAAATTCCTCGCCGTCCGGTGCAGGACCGTTGGCATTCTTTGTACCATCGGTAGCACAGGACCATGCAAAGTAGCCTTCGTTGTAACCGTCTTCCATCCACATATAGGTCTTTGCCCACTTCCACAGACGGTCAAATTCTTCCTTCATGTTTAATTGTACGCAAATCATCATGCCGTAAGACATGCCCTCGGTGCGGGCATCGTTATTTCCGGTATCCATGATGTATGCCATGTCATCCCCTACAGGAAAATAAACCCGTTCATCTTCTTTTCCGTAAAACCAGGTCTGACGGATTTCCTCCAAACGTTTTGCAACCTCCGCTTCGGAAAAACCGACTTCTTTAAATACGTTACGGTACTCTTTTTTCTGTAGCATAAGTAATTTTCCCTCCTCAAAAGTTTTTAATAGATTATTCTTCCCTTCTCATCCGGAATACCACTCTTCCGGTAAAAATACGAATTCACCTGATCGCGCCAGTCTTTTGCGTTTGTAAGCTGACGGCCAAATCTCTCTGTTACATTAGCAAAGCTTTCCGCAGAAACCTTTCCCTCTAAGGACTGCCATGTGGAAATCATTGCTTCTACCTCTTCCACTCCTTGGAAGTGGGTGTCGTAAATGTGCTGAATCAGGGTCTTTCCGGTGGAAAGTACTCTGGTGTAAGGCACATGGTGGAAAAACAGCAAAAGTTCTTCCGGACAGGTATTGATGTCGTTGTACATGGAAGCATTTGGCTCATTGTACTGACGTACATAACCGGTACCTTTGTCGGTACGGTCTACGCCGATACCAAAATGATCCGCCCTGTGATAGGTACCCCAACGGGAGTATTCATAACCGTCTACACTGCAGCCGTAATGTACATGAGGAGTTACCATCCAGCCGATACCAAGCGGGCTGGTGTAGCGCTCGTACACTTCTCTGGAAGGAAGTAAAATGGAAAGAACTTTTTCCACTACCTCATCCTCGTTGGACAGGGTCTGACGAATCCACTCTTCTGCAATTTCTTCCGCAGAAAGGGAGTTTTCAAAAGCCAGTCGGCCAAAACCGTACAGGTTTGCTGCTGCCAGCACGTTGCCGGTCCAGTTTAAGTCATTACCGGTGTTGATAACTGCCGCAATACCGGTATTTAAATTTCTATTCTTGGTTAATCCGCCGCTGATAATATCAGCCACGGTGTCGTTTTCTTCTCTGATATAGGTCTTGAATTCCAGAATTTCCTTGAACATCGGAATCAGATAGCATACGTCAATCTGATGACCGGTGTATTCCTGGGCAATCTGCACTTCCATCATCTGGTTGGTTTTCTTTAACCCGCCAAGAAGCGGTGCCACAGGTTCTCTTACCTGGAAGTCCATCGGACCGTTTTTAATTTGCAGGATAACATTGTCGTGATAATCGCCATCCATGTTGATAAAGTTGTCATACTGCGCACGGGCTCTGTCGGTTTTGTAATCCCGCCAGTCCTGGGTGCAGTTGTATACGAAGCAACGCCAGATAATCAGTGCTCCGTAAGGCTTTACGATATCCGCCAGCATATTGGCGCCGTCTGCCTGGGTTCTGCCGTAGGTAAACGGACCCGGTCTGCCTTCGGAATCTGCCTTTACAAGGAAGCCGCCAAGCTTTGGCACTCTGGCAAAAACCTCTGCCATTTTTTCTTTCCACCAGGCGATAACAGCCTCATCTAACGGGTCGGCACTCTTTGGACCGCCAAGCTCCAACGGTGACGCAAAGTTTAAGCTTAAGAAAAGCTTTATGCCGTATTCCGCAAACAGTTCGGAAAGCTCAGCCACCTTGTCAAAGTAGCGTTCGGTAATGAGATAGGTTGCGGCATCCTTTACGTTTACATTGTTGATTACAATGCCGTTAATGCCGACACTCGCCATGAATCTGGCAAAGTCTCCGGTACGTTCATCAATGAAAAACTCATTATTTCTGAAATAGAAGGACTGGCCGGAGTAGCCACGCTCGATGCTGCCGTCCATGTTGTCCCAGTGGTTCATCATACGCAGTGGCTGGGACGGGGACTTTTTCTCGTCCACACCCTGTAGTGATTTTTCTGTGGCAATAAGCCGGAGTATATGAAACACTCCGTATAATACGCCGTTTTCTTCTCCTGCGAGAAGAGTAAGCTTCCCGGACTTCTCTACCAGACGGTAGGCTCCCTCTAAATCCGGGGAAGCGTTTTCTCTTTTAATGATAAGCCCGGATTCTACAGAACCGGACGCTGTGGAGATTTCCTGACCAAGCATTCCCTGCACACCGGCTGCCAATTCCTTCAACGCATTTTTTACGATAGGATGCTCCGCCTCAAAGCCCTCCAAGCATACGCTCTTTACATAGGCCTCATTGCCGTTGCTATTTACTTTTTTGTAATCCAGCCAAAGCTGTGTCCAAGGTGTTTTGCTCATGTCAATTCTCCATTTTTATGCTAATACTTTGCTTTCTGCAATCTGAATCTTAAATTCTTCTGCCTTAGTTCCGGTAAGTGCAGTACTTCTTGCATCCGGTGCATGGCCGCCTACATAAACGGTGGCATCACCTGCTGTTAAACGAAGAATTCCTTCTTCATCAAACAGTGCAAAGCTTTCCACAGGAAGCTTTACGGAAACAGTCTTGCTTTCGCCGGCTGCAAGAGAAATCTTCTTGATGCCCTTTAACTGTGCGTTAGGAGTGTTCTCCTGATTTACCTTTACGTAAACCTGCAGTGTTTCTGCACCATCCATCTTACCGGTATTGGTTACGGTTGCAGTTACGGTTACACCCTCTGCATCCAATGTGTTCTTATCTACCTTTACATCACTGTAAGCAAAGGTTGTATAGGAAAGACCGAAACCGAACGGATATAATGGCTCGCTCTTCATGTAACGGTAGGTTCTGCCCTTCATGCTGTAATCGGTAAACTCAGGAAGCTCATCGGTGGAGCGGTAGAAGGTTACAGGAAGCTTGCCTTCCGGGCTCTTTTCACCAAAGAGGATGTCAGCAATCGCCTTACCACCCTGTGCACCCGGATACCAGCCCTGGATGATTGCAGGAACGTGCTCATCTGCCCAGTTCACTGCCAGTGCGGAACCGGATAAGAGAACCAGTACTACCGGCTTGCCGCAGGCATAAATTTCTTCTAAGATGTGCTGCTGTAAACCAGGAAGGTTAAGATTTGGCTTATCGCCGCTGGCAAATTCATTACCGGTATCGCCTTCTTCACCTTCTAAGGTTGCATCAAGACCTAAGCAGGCAATAACAACGTCACTTTCTGCACAAACGCCGCGAACCTCAGAAAGACGGTCATCCACATCGCCAAGGTTCTGGGTCTTCTGATGGCTTAAGTGACATCCTTCGGAAGTCATAACACGCACATCCTCACCAAGATAATCCTGAAGACCTTCCAGCACGGTCCAGTAACGGGATGCGGTACCTTCATAGTTACCTACCAGTGCCGCACGGCTGTTAGCATTTGGTCCGATAACGCCTACTGTCTTAATCTTAGACTTATCCAGCGGAAGGAAGTTGTTTTCATTCTTTAAGAGAACGATACACTTTTCTGCCGCCTTGCGGTTTAACTCGCGCATTGGCTTAGAGTCAACCACGGAGTAAGGAATTTCGTTAAACTTGTTATCTTCTAACTTATC
>JAZNXI010000104.1:0-3137 GCA_045593825.1 Lachnospiraceae bacterium | reverse complement strand
GCGCCGCCATAAATTCCACAGGATAATAATATTTTAACCATGCGGTACGGTAAGACACCACTGCGTAGCAGGCCGCATGGGCCTTATTAAACGCATACTTTGCAAAATCGGTCATTTCATCGAAAATTTTGTTACCAATTTCTTCGGAAATACCGTTTGCAATACATCCCTTTACGCCCTCTTCTTCGTTACCGTAAACGAAATTCTTACGCTCCTTGGCCATAACATCCGCTTTTTTCTTGGACATGGCACGGCGCACCAGATCGCTTCGGCCATAGCTGTAGCCCGCCAGTTCACGAACAATCTGCATAACCTGCTCCTGGTATACAATACAGCCATGGGTGGTCTTTAAAATCGGAACCAGCTCCGGACAGTCATACACAATACTTTCCGGATTCTGCTTGCCCTTAATGTACTTTGGAATAAAGTCCATCGGTCCCGGACGGTATAGGGAAATTCCCGCAATAACGTCTTCTAAATTTTCCGGCTTCAACTCCTTCATGAAGTTTTTCATACCGGTACTTTCCAGCTGGAACACACCATCACACTTGCCGCTGCCAATCATCTCGTAGATGTTCGGGTCGTCATAGTCGATGTTGTTCATATCAAGTTTTTCGCCCTCAGGGCGGTTTTTATTAATCAGGTTCTCCGCGTCCTTAATTACGGTTAAGGTACGAAGACCTAAGAAATCCATTTTAAGAAGTCCCAGTTCTTCCAGTGTAGTCATGGTAAACTGGGTAGTAATGGCATCGTTAGAGCCACGGGACAATGGTACATACACATCTGCCGGAGCATTGGCAATAACCACACCTGCCGCATGCATGGAAGTATTACGAGGCAATCCTTCCAGACGCTTTGCCATATCAATTAAATAAGTGATTTTTTCATCACTTTCATAAAGACTTCTGAATTCCGGACTGCTCTTTAATGCCTTTTCGATGTTGATGCCAAGCTCCATAGGAACCAGCTTTGCCACCTGGTCACAAAGGGCATACGGATAGTCCAGAGCCCGTCCCACGTCGCGGATAACGCCGCGGGCTGCCATGGTACCGAAGGTAACAATCTGCACCACCCGGTCCTTGCCGTATTTTTCTACCACATAATCGATAACCTCCTGTCTTCGTTCGAAGCAGAAGTCAATATCGAAATCGGGCATGGAAACTCGCTCCGGATTTAAGAAACGTTCAAACAGCAACTGGTAACGGATTGGGTCAATATCGGTAATTCCTAAGGAATATGCCGCAATACTGGCCGCACCGCTGCCTCGGCCCGGACCAACCGGAATGTCGTGGTCTTTGGCATATTTAATGAAGTCCCATACGATTAAATAGTAATCGTCAAAGCCCATTTTATGAATAACGCCCAGCTCGTAGTCTAAGCGTGCCTGCAGTTCTTCCGTAATAACCGGATACCGCTTTTTCATACCCTCGGCACAAAGATGCTGCAGATAAGTCCATGCATCAAAGCCTTCCGGCACATCATAATGAGGAAGCTTGTAATTACCAAATTCTATGGTAACATTACAACGTTCCGCTATTTTATGGGTATTCTCCAGTGCTTCTTTTGCATAAGGGAACAACCGCTCCATTTCTTCCACAGACTTTAAATAATACTGACCGCCGTCGTAACGCATACGGTCTTCATCCTGTACCTTTTTCTGGGTCTGGATACAGAGCAAAATATCGTGGGCTTCCACGTCCGTATCGTAAATATAATGTACATCATTGGTGGCAACCAAATCGATGCCGGTTTCCTGATGCATACGGAGTAAGGATGCATTGACGGTCTGCTGCTCCGGAATGCCATGGTCCTGCAGTTCCAAGAAGAAATTTCCTTTGCCGAAAATATCCTGCAGACGAAGCGCCGCCGCTTTTCCTTCTTCGTAAAATCCCCGCTTTAAATTCATTGCCACTTCGCCGGCCAGACAGGCTGACAGAGCAATAATACCCTCGTGGTACTGCTGTAACACTTCGTAGTCCACACGTGGTTTATAATAATAACCTTCCGTAAAACCTTTGGATACGATTTTCATCAGGTTAGAATATCCTAAATCATTTTCTGCCAAGAGAACTAAATGGTAATAACGTTCATCGGTAACACCGCCCTCTTTATGAAAACGGGAACCCGGAGCCACATAAACCTCACAACCGATAACCGGCCGGATGCCTTCTCTTTTGCAGGCACGGTAAAAGTCAATCACACCATACATGACACCATGGTCCGTAATGGCAAGACTGTCCATGCCCAGCTCTTTGGCTCTTGCAACAATTTCATTAATTTTTGCAGAACCATCCAGCAAACTATATTCGGTATGCACATGTAAATGGGTGAAGTTCATACCCTGACTCCTTCCTTTTCTGTTATTAATACATGAAAGTGCTTTCAAATTTGAAAAACCTTCCGGCAATCCTGATTCGATACCGGAAGGTTTTGTTTTCAATTAATTTTCTAAAAACTGTTCGAGTTCAGCAAGAGCAGCCACCTCATCCGGGCCATCTACTGTAACAGTTGCTTTAGTTCCGGCGGCGAAATTCAGAATCATTACACCCATAATACTCTTAGCGTTGGTGCGCTTTTCAGCCTGATCCACATATACGCTACTATCAAATTTACTCGCCAGTTGCACTAACATTGCCGCAGGGCTTGCATCCATACGAGTGAAATCCTTCATTACCAGTTCCTTTGTTACCATTTTAAATCCTCCTACAGGTAGCTGACTGCTACCACTTCTAAATAGAACTTGTTCTTAATCCTTCCGCAATTTCACTCAGTTTTTTTAACCGGTGATTGACTCCGGATTTTCCTACAGGTGGACTCAGCATCTCTCCCAGCTCCTTTAATGAAGCTTCCGGATACTTAGTCCGCAGCACAGCGATTTCCTCTAATCCCTCTGCTAATGTGGCAAGTCCGACTTTTTCCTGTATATACAGAATGTCCTCTACCTGCCTTGATGCCGCTTTTACTGTCTTGTTGATATTTGCGGCCTCACAATTTACCTTACGATTAATTGTATTCCGCATATCTTTAAGAATACGTACATTTTCAAATTCCATCAATGCAACATGAGCCTCCATAACGTTGAGAAGATCAACAATCTGGGACCCTTCTTTTACATATACCACATAATGGTACTTTCT
>JAZNXI010000103.1:0-17825 GCA_045593825.1 Lachnospiraceae bacterium | reverse complement strand
CTTGGCTCACAGAACGACATGGCTACGATCCGACTTCTGATTCTGGCAAAGAAAACCGGAACCTTGATTTATAAAGGTGCACCGGTTTGCCAAAGCTTCGGAAATGAGCACTTTTACTACACTTCCTGCATGATGAACTGCATTTATCACTGCGACTACTGCTATCTGCAGGGCATGTACCCATCCGGTCATGTGGTGGTATTTGTAAATCTGGAGGATTACTTTGCCGAACTGGAAGAACTGCTTAAAGAGCACCCGGTATATCTTTGTGTCTCCTACGACACCGACCTGCTTGCCCTGGAACAGACATTTTCCTTTGTTTCCCGCTGGATTTCCTTTGCCGCAGCGCACCCGGACCTTACTCTGGAAATCCGCACAAAATCCGGCAATCCGGCGGTCTTTGAACCGCTGGCTGACCTGTTTGCAGGAAAAGAAAGCCTGAAAAAACAAATCATTTTTGCCTGGACGGTTTCTCCGGAAGGCTCATGCAAAACAACGGAACATGGTGCCGCTTCCCTGCCTCTTCGTATAAAGGCCCTGCAGGCAGCATACAACGCAGGATTTTCCGTGCGGCTTTGCTTTGACCCTATGATTTTCCATGGTGGATGGAAAGAAGATTATTCTACACTTGTAGATTTCATATTTTCCTCTGTTTCCGCCGATATTCTTTATGACGTCAGCATCGGCGTATTCCGCATCAGTGCCGAATACTTAAAAAACATGCGAAAAAAACGCCCGGACAGCGCCATTGTGCAGTACCCTTACAGTACCGAAGAAGGGGTTGCCCACTATGGTGATTTGTCCGAAGAAATGGTGCGCTATTTACAATCTCTGTTGCTGGAATACCTTCCCGCAGATAAAATCTTTTTATGGAATGGAGGAGAATAACATGAAAACCGTACTACTTACCGGAGCCTCCTCCGGCATCGGACTGGCAACCGGTCTGAAACTTGCCCGGGAAGGCTATGAAGTATATGGCATAGGACGCCGCTATAACGAAAGCCTCTCCTATCCGGAAAACTTCCATCGGTATTCCTGTGATATTACCGACACGAAGGCTTTAAACAAAACTCTTACAGCCATCCGCACAGAACTTCCTGCTCCCGCACCGGATATCTTAATCCACAGTGCCGGCATCGGTCTTTACGGTTTACAGGAAACTCTGGAAACCACCGACCTGCAGGCGCTCATCCGCACCAATCTGGAAGCCCCGGTTCTGATTACATCCGAATTCTTAGGTTACATGAAACAAAGAAAAAGCGGTCATATCCTTTTTATTTCTTCCGTAACCGCAAAGAAATCCAACACCTACGGTTGCGCCTACGGTGCCACCAAAGCCGGTTTATTAAGTTTTGCAAACAGTCTCTTTGACGAGGTAAGAAAAAACAACATCAAGGTCACTACCCTGCTGCCTGACATGACAAAAACCAACCTGTACCGCAATGCGGATTTTACCGCAGACGATTCTGCCTGTCTCTTTCCGGAAAACATTGCAGACACTATCTCCTATGTACTTTCTGCCGGGGAACACTTGAATGTGACAGAGCTGACTATCCAACCGCAAAAACACCGTATTCAGAAAAAAGTCTGATATGACAAAATAAAATCTCATTCAGAAAGGGAGGCAACACAGCATGGAGAAGAACATTCCCCCTGAACTTCAGGAAAAAATTGATTGTTTACAGACTATCTTAGATACCGGCAAACGCATTGTTTTTTTCGGCGGCGCCGGTGTCAGCACGGAAAGCGGCATTCCTGATTTCCGCAGTGCTGACGGCCTGTATCACCAAAAATATAAATACAACCCGGAAACCATCTTAAGCCACAGCTTTTTTATGCAGAAACCGGAGGAATTTTATGAGTTTTACCGGGACAAAATGATTATCACCGGCGTAAAACCAAATGTTACCCACAAATTTCTGGCAGACCTGGAAGAAGCAGGAAAGCTCTCCGGTGTTATCACCCAGAACATTGACGGACTGCACCAGGCGGGCGGAAGCAAAAACGTTATTGAGCTTCACGGAAGCATTCACCGTAACTACTGCATGAAGTGCCGCAAGTTCCATCCTCTCACCGCTATGATTGGCAGCGAACCTATCCCGCGTTGTGAATGCGGCGGTATCATCAAGCCGGACGTGGTACTTTACGAAGAAGGCTTAAAGGACAGCGACATTGACACTGCCCTGGCCTTAATTGGTGGCGCAGATGTGCTGATTGTAGGCGGCACCTCCCTATCGGTATATCCGGCGGCAGGCTTTATCCGCTACTTTGCCGGCGACCATCTGGTACTGATTAACAAATCCTCCACCCCGTACGACAACAATGCAGATTTACTGATTCAGGCCGGACTGGGAGAAGTATTTTCCGGACTGAAGATAAACTGACTGCAACCACTATATCTTTTGAAAGTGAGGAACTATCAACATGACCCCTTCCTTAGAAGAACAACTGGTAAATAAACTCATAGATAAAAATTGGCACATTTCCTGCGCAGAGTCCTGTACCGGAGGCCTGGTGGCATCCCGTGTTGTAAACGTAGCAAACGCTTCCCGGGTATTGGACGCCAGCTTTGTCACCTATGCCAACGAAGCTAAAATCAAGTACCTGGACGTTTCCCCGGAAACCATTGCAAAATACGGCGTAGTCAGTGAAGAAGTGGTATCTGAAATGGCAGCAGGCGTTGCAAAAGAAGCAAATTCTGAGGTTGGCATTGCCATTTCCGGCATTGCGGGACCATCCGGCGGCACAGATAAAAAGCCTGTGGGCATGGTTTGTTTTGGCTTTTACGTAGACGGTAAAACTACCACCCGCACCTGTCAGTTTGGCAATCCCGGCAGAAATGAAGTCCGGGCACTCAGCACAGAATATGCGTTGAACACAGCGTTAGAGTTGGTATCGCAGTAAGTCCAACACTTCTTAAGTAAAATAAAGTACCAAGGAGAATCCTATGAAAAAACAATGCAAACCATGGCTGTTCATCAGCAGTAATATATTTTTAGTATTGAACCTGCTTTGCTATTTCGGCATCCGCTCTATGTGGTCCGGCATCATCCGCTACACCTTTGATTCCATGCCGTATATCCTTTTATTCACTTTAGTGGGGGCCTGCATCACAGCAACCCTGATGAGCCTGAATAAAAAGTTCTATTTGATTCCCGCCATCCTGTTTTTTGTACTGGGACTGGTCTTCTTAGGACTGGATGCTTATATCATTTCCCTGACCACGGAAGCTTCCCACTATTTTATCCGGGAATTTTTCTATGGGGCGCTTTACCTTGCAATCATTGCACTGCTCTACTGCCTCATTTTTGTACTTCCAAAGCAGAAGTTTTTCCAGCGAAAATGGATTTCTTCCGTGCTTATAGTACTTTTCTTTGTTGGCGGTCTTTTATGGCAGTTTGATGTTCTTCTTCCGAACAGTATCAACTGCACTCCTGCGGTATTTGCTGTGGAGGATACCTACCAGATTGTATTTACTACCCGTGCCAAAGGTACTGCCTGGGTGGAAATTGATGGCGTGGAATACAACGAAACCTATGCCGGCTACCGCACCACCGAAAGCCGCATCCATAAGATTTCCGTGCCAATGGAAGCCTTGGATAACGCCGGCGGATACACACTCTGTGCCAAGGCAATGATTCTTCGCGGTCCTTACTCCTCCATGCAGGGCAAAACCATCTCCAAAGACTTTCACTGGCGTGGCGTTACTCCGGAGGACGGTTTAAACTATTATGCCATTTCCGATGTCCATAACATAACAAAAACTCCGGTTGCTGCTGCATCCTACTTTGGTGATGACCTTGATTTCCTCATCAACTGCGGCGACCAGGTCAGTTGGATTGACCGCACCTCTGACTTAGAAGAAACCTTCCGCATGTGCGGAGAAATCACTAAGGGCGAAGTTCCTGTGATTTATGCCAGAGGCAACCACGAAACCAAGGGTGTAAAAGCCCATGAATTTTATAATTATGTAGGCGCAAAGGGCACCGACTTCTATTTTACCTTCCGCATCAAAAACATCTGGGGCGTCGTCCTGGATGTAGGTGAAGACCATGCGGATGACTTTGTGGAATATTATGGTGCCGCCAAATTTGATGCTTACCGCGACGAGCAGACTGCATTCTTAGACGAAATCATTGCCAACGCAGACACCGAATATAATGCGCCGGGCGTAGATTACCGCATTGCGGTTTGCCATATTCCGTTAACCATCAAATATAAAAGCGACCATGCGGCCGCATGGAAGGATGCCTGGATTGAGCGCTTGAATCAGATGAACCTGACTCTGCTCTTTGGCGGACATACCCATGAACTTTGGTTTATCGACGATGCCTTTGAAAATGGTTCCACTCTGGTCATGTGTGAAGAATACAGTGGAAAAGCCACCGGTAACAGCAAGCGAATTATGACTAATGCCAACTTCCCTGCCATTCTGGTTTCCAAAAAAACCGAAGGCCAGCAGTTAACCTATCCGGAGCATGTGTTTGATACCCACTTTATTGGTGTAGCTGCCACGAGCGATGGCAACACCACCACACTCCGTTATACCAACGAAAAACAGCAGGCTTTGGAAAACATCATTTCCCCATGGTTTGCAGATATTGTATACGGAGATAAAATTGAGGTTGAAAATGCAAAGTAAATAGCATAAAATAAAGACGTTCCCTCCATACTAAGTTTAACTTAAACAGGAAGGAACGTCTTTTCATGTCATTACTTAAATTTATTAAAAATTTCTTTGTGTGCGGACTGATGGGCTGGTGCATGGAATGCTTTTGGACCGGCATGGACGCTATCCGCTGCCACAAAGACAAGACCCTGCGCTGCCAGACCTCGGTCTGGATGTTTCCTATTTACGGCATGGCTGCCCTGTTTGCTCCCATCAGTAAATTGTTAAAAGGTGTACCAACCGTTATCCGTGGCATCCTGTATACCATGCTGATTTTTACGGGAGAATTTTTCAGCGGCTCCATTTTAAAGAAGCATAAATCCTGTCCGTGGGATTACAGCAAAGCAAAATATAATTATAAAGGGCTGATCCGCTTGGATTATGCCCCGGCCTGGTTTATTTCCGGCCTGATTTTTGAAAAAGTACTGAATAAATAAACCCGCATCATTACTACAGAAAGAGGTTCCTGTTATGAAACAAAAGAATTACAAAGAGTATATCGCAAACATACTGCCCTGCATTGGTTACGGCGTGCTTACCGGCGTATTTACCGGCGCCACCATTTTTTTATTTAAATTTTTAGCAGGACGGGCAGAAAAATTATCCCGGAACTTATATGTTCTTGCAAAGGAATCCTGGCTGACGGTTTTATTAGTCTTTGCAGTTTTAGCCGTGCTTGCCGTACTCATGTCCTTTATTCACAAAACAGTTCCTGAATGTAAAGGCGGCGGCATTCCGCGAAGTGAAGGCATCTTGCGTGGTGTGTTGCCGTTTCGCTGGTTTAAAACCCTGCTCGGCACCTTTGTAGGCAGCATGATTAGCTTTTTTGCGGGACTCCCTTGCGGAAGCGAAGGCCCTGCTGTGCTTATGGGAACTTCCCTTGGCTGTATGACGGGAAAGGCCTCCAAAAAGAACGTGGCATGGAACCGCTACGTCATGACCGGCGGCGCAGCGGCTGGCTTTGCCGTAGCTACCGGCTCTCCTCTTTCCGGCATTTTGTTTGCCTTAGAGGAAATCCACAAGCGTTTCTCCCCAATGTTAGTTCTGACCGTATCCATGGCGGTGCTTTCCGCCACCGGCACCAACCTGGTGCTTTGCGGCCTGTTTGATACAAACCCTGCACTGTTCCATTTAAGCGGGCTTCCGGCTTTTCAGTTATCCCATGTGGGCTACCTTATCCTGCTTGGCGTGCTGATTGCCCTGGCGGTTGCCCTGTTTGACGGCTCCATTTTATTGTTCCGCCGCTTCACCGGCAAAGGCAAAAAGGGTCCGGTTCCTGTAAAGCTTCTGGTTACCTTTACCTTGGCGGGAATTCTTGGCTTTTGCATGACTGACGCAGCCTACAGCGGCCACCATATGATTGAGCATGTATTAGAGCACAATATGACCCTTTGGCTGTTACTCGCTCTGTTTATCATCCGCCTAGTGATGATGCTCCTTATTACCGATAGCGGCGCCACCGGCGGCATCTTTATTCCGACCCTGGCTATCGGTGTTTTAGCGGCAGCTATCGCGACCAGGCTGTTGGTTCTCCTTGGTATGCCGGCAGAGCTTTCCACAGTCACTATTTTCCTTGGTATGTGCGCATTCATCGGCGGTACACTTAGGGCTCCACTTACCGCCTCCGTGCTGTTTATTGAGCTTTCCGGCCAGTTCAGTGCCCTGTTTTACATAGCCATCGTTGTTTTTGTAGTGAGCCTGGTAACCGAGCTATTCAACCAGACACCATTCTACGACAAAGCTCTGGAGGAAATGACGGAAGCCTACCACCACGGCAAGGAAAAGAAATTTGCCCGCTTTACCCTCTATGTTTCTCCTAATGACTTTGCCGTTGGCAAAGCAGTCCGCGACATTATGTGGCCACACGCCTCCGTTATTGAAAGCATCGTCCACGCAGAAAATAACACCTTAGAAGAAATGGATGACGGCGAACAACGCCTGTATGAAGGCGACAAGGTGGTTCTCCGCGCCGCCTACTATGAGGAAGAAGAAATTCTTGAATTATTAAAAGGAATTGCCGGAGATGATGTAGAAATGGAAAAATAAAATAGTTTCAGGGGCACTGTTTGGTGCCCCTGTGTTACATTAATAGTATAAATACTCTCTCATCCCGTCCGGAATTTCCTTACCGGCATACTTATCCAAAATATATTGTTTCCATTCCTCTTTCAGGGTGTCCCAGGTCTTACCGGTAACTTCAACAACCGTATCCGGAAACAGCATCAGGTTAGATATCGTATCTTCTCCAAATTGTTTGATTAAATAGTAGGTGAAAGAATTAACGGATGGTCCTCCGTTGTGATAATCAAAACTAAATTCATCGTATATATAACACAAAATATCAATTGTTTCAAAAAAATCTTCTACCCCTGACCGGTAAGTGCGCCCGGTAAAGGAATAAAAAAGTTCCATCAATGCAAAATCCTGCGTGAATAGTTTTTCTATACGATAGAGAGGATACCGGGAATGGGAATTTCCGATTTCGCAAAAGGCCTGGGATTGCCAGGAGAAGGATAGCGGCGAATCCGGATTCAGTAAGTGCTCTAAGTAATGGTAATATTCATGCATATAAAAATCGACGCTTGTTACAAATGCCTCTTTCATTGAAGGATGACAGTAACCGACCCGACCTTTTGCACGTTTTGCCATGGCACTGTATTCGGAAAGCCAGTTGAAACAAAAATTACCTACGCGGTCCTCTAAGCCAAAGCGCCGGGCCTCTTCCACCATTTCTTTGTCAATTATCTCCGCCGTTTGGTAAATGGTTACATAATCGCCAAAATAGTCTCCATATATATCACTGTAATAATCCTTGTAACCGTGGTCTATAACATGTGTGGCATAGGTTGTCTGAACGCAAAGGGGCAGATAAGGCCCCCGGTATGCGAAGTCACAATCCAGCAGCGAAAACGAAGCTCCGATTTTCCCGGCATACCCAAGAAGTACCCCCTCAAACTCCTGAAGCTGTGTTGCGATTGGCTTCTTTAATGCCTCACACCAGTTAATTTGTTCAAGTAAAGAAAGACTAAGTAATTTGGAATACTTCATGGTTTCCTCTGTTGCATAAAGTTCCGTAAAAGAAGGGTATAAAAGGTTGAGGTCCTCGGTATTTTCGCAGAAAAACGCATCCATCGCAGAATCCTCTGCCGCCTCCAAAGCAGCCGTTTCCCACCCAAGCTGTGAGGCAATGGTATCGGCCATAGCATAAACATATCCGTAATCGGTAAAATCTCCCCAAAGAGCCTGTAAGGTCACAAGCACCTGCTGCCAGGATTCTGTGGACGAAAGGGCAATGTATGCTTTGTCTTTTTCACTTTCACTAAAGTTGTCATCAAAATTCAGGGCGACATAGTTCAGTTCCCGTACTTCCACCCCATTCTCCTGAAGGAAATGCAGGAGTGTGCGTTGTGCGTTAATGAAAGAATCCGCCTGCACCTCATCCGTTGTCATGCAGACAAAGGAACCATCCTCCGTGGTTACGCTCAAAATTTCTGTTTTCTCATTTTCATTCGTAAAAGAAGGAAAATAGCAAACCTTTTCCCTCTGCTTGTATTCATACTGTTCCCGGACCGGTGCCATTGTCGGTTCCGGAGTTGGTACTGTAGTTGGCGTTGGTGCCAACGTCTCCTTCGGAGTCGTGGTAGCTGTTGGGGCTGAAGCATCATTTTGGGTTGCACAACCGGCCATAACAAATAACATAAAGAAAACCATATAGATGAAACGCCGTGAGACAGGTCGGTTTTGCATTAGTTTTCCTCCTACAAAAGATTTTGATTGCTATCTGTCTTCCTATATGATAACACAGCTACATCAAACTTAAATATTCATCTAACCGTTCTTCTTCCAGTTTTGCAACTAATTCCAAAAACGGCTGTAAATCTTTATTTACTGCGAATTCTTCCAACGCAAGATAATATTCCAGGCGGTCTTCCTTTGCTATGGATACCGGCAGAAAACCGTTTGCCATTAACTGATAATTCATCAACAATCTGGAAGTTCTTCCGTTACCGTCTACAAAAGGATGAATCCGTACAAACTCCGCATGAGTCCATGCCGCCAATTCCAGAGGATTGTTTTCTGCTTTTTCTTTTAATTCCTCATAAAACCCTTTAATCTGCACGTACATTTCCTGTCCGCTTGGCGGCGTATGCTTTGCCCCGCTGATTCGCACTTCCTGATTTCTGTATATTCCACCAAGAATAATATTTTCCGTCAAAATAGCGTGGATATCTTTGACAATATGCTCCTCTAAAGGTTTTGACTCAGCAATACATTGTTTTACATATCGATAGGCTTTCTTGTGGTTAACAACCTCATAAATCTCCCTCAGTTCCTTACCACCAATAGTAATCCCATCTTCCAAGATAACCTTTGTTTCCATTAAGGTAAGCGTGTTACCCTCAATGGCAGTAGAATTGTGCGTAAAGGTCAATTCAAAGTCCTTGTCATAGGAAGAAAGAGTCACCGCATCAATCTTACCAATTTCCCGTTGAAGTCTGTTCTTTTTTTCCAGTATTCTTTGCATATCCATACTAACACCACCTATCAAAAACTGCCGGCAGTTACACCTATATTATACGTTATACGTTACATATAATGCAACTTGATTTTTTGAGGTTGCCGGGCGGCTTGTCTTCAATGTTCTCGTGACTGCACCGACCGGAGTGTTCGAACAAAAAATAGCCCATCCTTTTGGATGAGCTATTTTTTCTTCAGAGCGCGAGACGGGACTCGAACCCGCGGCCTCGACCTTGGCAAGGTCGCGCTCCACCAACTGAGCCACTCGCGCATTTTTTGCTTTCTCTCAAGCACAAACATATATTACACCATAAAACTAATTTTGTCAACAGGAATTTTTAAAATTTTTTATATTTTTTCTACAGTATACACAAAATGTCTTTTTTACCTTAAAAGAGGAGGCCTCTCCCCGGATTACCGGGGCAGAGACCTCCTCCATTGAACTAAGTTATTTTATTTTGCAAACTTAATTACTTGTTTGCTTTTTTCTTCTTTGCAAGAACTGCTGCTACGGCTACTGCTGCCACTGCAACTACCGCAACTACAACAACTACGATAATGCCAACCATGCTGTTGTTCTTTGCAGGTGCATCAACTTCGTCATCGCCATCAGCAGGAGCTTCGGTTGGAGCTGCAGTAGGTTCAGCCGGTGCTTCTGTAGGAGCTACAGTTGCTTCCGGAGCCTTTTCTGCATCAAGAGCCTGAAGAGCTGCTAATCTTACACTGTAATCAACGTTTGGAGTACCACCCATAACAGCGCCGGAGCCTGCTGCTGCCGCATCTGTTAACTGGAGGAAACCGTTCATGTTGATAGTACCGTCTGCATTTCTTGTTAATACATCTGTTGTGCTGTCTGTATTTACAAACCAGGAAGCGTCAACCTTCTTGCCCTCGGTGTTGACACCGGTCTGGGCTGCTGCATCATAGAAGTAGTTGTTTACACCGTAAACCTTGGACTGATCCTGGGAACCCTTTAACTTGAAGTTTTCAGCCACATCAAATCCCTTGGTACGGAAGGAAACTAAACCATCTACAATGTATGCAGTATCTGCACGGTCGTTTGTGTAAAGAGCTACGTTGGAACCACCGTTGTTGAAGGAAGTACAATTGTAAAGCTCGATGTTTGGACCGGAGTTACTGTCAAGCCCCTTTGCCTTGTTATCATATGCAAAGCTGTTGTATAACTTATGGTTACCAGGTAAGCTGTCGCCACCCATCTTGAAACCGTTACCGTTACCTGCATTGGTGCCGTCGGACATATAACCGTTGCCGTAAGCGATGGAGTTCTTGATTACTACGGAACCGATGGAACCGGATTCAATCTTACCGAATAAATCCCAACCGTCGTCTGCGTTGTGGTGAGCGATACATCCGTCGAAGGTGTTGCCTTCTGCTACGGTTAACTTACATGCGAAACCGTCGGCATCTTCGTAACCAACGTCTGCGTTATCCCAGGAGGAACAGTTAAGAACTAAGTTGTTGGCTGGCCATTCATCCCAAAGGTCCTGACCTTTCCATCTACCGATGTTGATACCGGAGTTACCGTTCTTATAAGTATTTACATTCTGGATGATACAGTTACTACCGGAAATGGTAATACCCTTAGAAGCATCCTTGGAATTTGTTACATCAAAACCGTCTAAAATCCAGTAGTCACCGGCAATGTTCATACCGGAGCCCTTCTTATCGAAGTCGAGAACCGGACGTGTCTTAGCCTCTGGGTCTGCCATGAGGATGATTGGATTTTCTGCAGTACCGTCGTTACCGCGGCCAACTGTGATGGTGCTTAAGAAGTCCTTATAAGTACCTTCTGCAAGTACGATAATCTGGCCTTCCTTTGCATATTCCATAGCATTGTTTAAATCGGTTGGGTTATCCTTGGTACCCTTACCGGTAAAGCTTGGGTCTACGTTTGGAGCAACGTAGATTACGTTCATGTCAAATACCTTCTTGGAAACTGCCCACTGGATTTCTGTTGTTTCGTAAGTGGAAAGCATTTCGTACTCGCTGAACTTAAAGTCTGCATCCGGAGTAAAGAAGATACGGAAGTTTGTTAAGCCGGTAGGAAGATCCTTTACTGTGATATGAGTATAGGTTTCTGCGGTTGCCTTAACGCCTTCTGCGTAAACTTCACCGTTGTTGCCCTTAACGTCGATAACACCGTTTGCGTTGGTGTAGATGTTTAAGGTGTAATCATCATTACCTGTGGTTTCTGCAGAGTTTACTGCTAACTCAGGTGCATAGTATGTAATTTCTCTTGCTTCTGCCGGTGCATCGGTTGCAGGGTCGGAAGTTGTGAGAACAACATCTGTTACGGTAATCTTTGCATTTCTTGCTGCATAGAAGCCAACATAGATGTTTTCAGGATCAATCTGTGTTAATGCAGTTCTTTCGATATCGTAGAATCTGCGGGTATAATCTTCACCTGTCTTAGGATCATGATAGGTGATGTAGTAACCGGTGTTGTTTCTTTCGATAGTGAACTTGAACTCGGTTAACAGAGCTCTTTCACCAAGAGTACCGGTAGGCTTTGTTTCGTTCTTGTAGTTACCAACGATATTGTAGGTACCTGCTGCGAATCTCTGGCTTAATTCCAAAGGTTCTGTATTGGTAATAAATAATTCTGCTGTGTTGGAAACGATAGTGCCGTCTGCGATATTAGCTGCGGTTACACCACGCTTTTCCTGGGTACCAACACCAAGCTTCATGGAAATCTTGTTTGCTGTACCTGTATCGCCGGTTACAAGTTCCTGCTTTTCGTAGTCGTACCAGTATTCTACCTTGGATACTACTGCGGAGAAGTAGTTGTTCCAGAATGCAGAGGAATCACCGTGAGGGCCTACTGCATCGGCAACCATCATACCGAAACCGTCCTGACCGTTGGAGAAAGTCCATTCGTCAACTTTGATGGTTGCGGTTAACTTGAAGTTTTCCTTTTCAGGGTCAATTGTTGTGTAGTAGAAAGCAAGACCATCGGTGGAACCAGGAACAATCTTACCCTTACCGTTTAAGGATGCTACTGTTACGGAACCATCGTTTACATTGCCTTCGTACCAGTTATCGTTTGTATTGGTACTGGAACCCCAGGTGGAGAAGGACCATTCACGCTGTGCATCCTGAGTTGCATTTGCTTCTAAGGAACCTGCTGCAGAAGCATCTGTGCCTCTGTTTGCTACAACATAAAATGCATATCTTGTGCCAACAGTAAGACCTGTTACCAGGAATTCTGTTGCATCGGTTGTACCGGCTTCAACTACCATGTCGCTGCCAACTTCCTTATAGGAAACAGTGTAGTTTTCAGCTTCATCAACCGGTAACCATACAACGCTAACGGTACCGTTACCCTTGCTGGTTGCACTTGCTACCACAGGAGTTGTTAAAGGAAGAACATAACCCTTTACAGCAACTTCGTTACCTGCGATAGTTGTTGTTTCATCAGTTCTCATGGCTTCACACTTGAAGGTGTAGTCGCCGGATGCTGCAGGAGCAAATTCTGCAGTGCCGCCCTTGGACTGGGCTGCCAGTGTCTGCTTTTCAACTTCATTGCCTGCTGCATCGTACATGTAGATGTATAATCTGTCACAACCATCGGTTGCAGGACCGATTAACATTGTGTATGGAATCTTAATTGTTCCGTTTTCTACGGTTGCTTCACCGAGTACAGGAGCTGTAACGGTATTCCATGCTGCTCTTGCAGGACCTTCTACCGCTGCACCTTCCGGAACAACTTCGATATAGTAAACGTTGATACCGCTCTTTTCAGACCAGATATAGTAGGTACCTGCTTCTGTTACATCGTATGTAATAGCAGGAATGATGCCGTCTGCAGGAGCACCAAGTGCAGTGCCTCTGCCCACTTCACCATTTGCACCAACTAAAAGTAAAGATCTGTCTTCACCGCTGGAACCACTCATAGCATATACATTTACCTTAGCTGCACCCTTGGTAGTAAAGGAAATGTTTCTTGCTTCTACGGAACCGGAACCATTTAATTTGATTCTCTGGGTAAATTCCATACCGTTATCACCGGTCTTGGCATTGCCGTCTACGGTAACCTTCTTGTCTGCGTTTGCATATACGGTAAAGTCACCCCAGATAGTGATATCGGTTACATCACCTGCAGGAACATCGTTTGCGGATAATGTGCTAGGAGCTGCAGCAGCACCGCCGCCTGCTTCCTTAACTTCGATGGCATAAATATTGATGCCGCTCTTTTCGGACCAGATGTAGTAAGTACCTGCTTCTGTGATATCATAGGTAAGAGCAGGGATGATACTCTCTTCTACCACACCTAAAGTAGTCACACGTCCAACCTCAGTACCGTCTGCTGTCATTAACAGGAGAGGTCTGTCTTCGCTGGAAGAACCACTCATGGCATATACGGTTACGGTTGCCGCACCGCTTGTGGTAAAGGATACGCTTCTAAGCTCTGTGGAACCTGCGCCGCCAAGCTTCATTCTCTTGGTAAATTCTACGCCGTTGTCACCAATCTTCTTGTTTTCATCAATAACAACAGTTTTTTCTGCATTTGCTGCTACGGTAAAATCGCCAAAGTTTTTGAACTCGGAAATAGTTTCGGTTTCTAATTCACTTACATTGATGGACATAGTCTTGCCTGCGCCTGCAGAAGCTGCAGCTTTTTCAGCCACTTCAACGTAATAGAAGTTGATGCTGCTCTTCTCGGACCAAAGGTAGTATGTACCTGCTGCATCTACCTCGTAGGTAATGGCTGTGATGACACCGCCTTCACCTGCTACGCCAAGAGCAAGCTCTCTTGCTAACTCTGTGCCGTCTGCAGACATGAGTAACAGAGGTCTGTCTTCACTGGAAGAACCACTCATGGCATATACTGTAATAATTGCTGCACCCTTTGTTGTGAAGAATACATTTCTGTATTCCAGGGAGCCGGAACCGTTCAGCTTTAAACGCTGGGTGAATTCAATTCCGTTGTCACCAACCTTCTTATTTTCGTCGATTGTTACCTTCTTTTCTGCATTTGCAGATACGGTAAAATCGCCAAAGGGAGTGATTTCGGTAATATCTCCTGTTGGAAGCTCGCTTACATTAAGCACCTTGTTGTCTGCTGCCTTGGCAACCAGGGTAACACCACCCATGACCGGAAGCATCATACAGATACTTAACACAAAAGCAAGTACAGAAGAAATCATCTTTCTTGTTTTGTTTTTCATATTGCTCCTTTCCTGTTACAGACATTTTCCGATTGTCTGTACGCATGTGAAAATTATTTTTCATGTAATATATTCTATCATAATTTTCGTTTTCTGTAAATGCTTACATATACGTTTTTCACAGAAAATAATGCAAAAAAATGTGCAAATCCAAAGATTTGCACAAAATCAAAAAAATTGGTTGCAGGCATATTTTCATCAAAAAAGATGCCCGCTCTTTCGAACGGGCACCTTAAATGGCTAATTATAAATTAGTAGTCTAAGCCAAGGTAGTAAAGATTAAGCTTTGTACCATTACCATAGAGATAATATGTCTTGCCAGCCTCTACCTTGTATTCCTTTGTTAAGTATAAGGACTCGCCGCCATCATTGGATGCTGTTTCGATAACATTTGCATCTGCATCAATGAAATGATAGGACTTGCCGCTACCCAGCTTAAATACAACCTTGAAAGTAGCATCTGCTTCAGGGGAAACCTTAACAGCTGCACCTTCGGTAGGAACTTCACCCTTGTTTGGCTTTGGATTTACACTACCCTGTACGCTTACAGCATAAGCAACGCCATCGATTTCGTAACCATCCTTAACAGCCATGTTGTCAAGAACTACGATACCATCATAGTTAGTGTATGCTGTTAAACCGTTGGAAAGATCAACTACTACGTCCTCAAGAGTCTTAACTTCCTCAACTTCGCGGTATTCTCCACCCTTAGGGATGATGATTTCCTGACCACGGAAAATTAATTCAGGCTTCTTAACGATATCACTGTTTCTCTCGAAAATTTCCTTATACTTTGCACCGTTACCAAAGAATGCCTTGGCAATCTTCCATAAGTAATCGCCCTTCTTTACAACGTAAATGGATTCGCCGGAGTAAACTTCTCTGCCGTCCTTAGTCTTGTCAACAACGCTGCCGATAACTTCATTATATTCATAATGAGCAGGAGTCCAGTCGCCAAGTACGGATGCATCTAAGTAGCCTGCAACTGCTGCTGCATCAAGAGCGGTAGCAACTGTAGAAGCATATGCTTCGCCATTGCTTGTAACATTGTACTCACCAAATGTTGCAGTAGTTAAATCGCCGCTGTTCATTTCGCCCCAACCTTCAGCATCAATCAAGCCATTGGTCTCGCAATTAATGAAGGAAGCGTTGGAGTTTGCACCCCATGTTCTACCTAACTTACCAAGAACTACGGTGTCGCCTTCCTTGCCGTCTGTTGTAACCACACAATTTCTAAATACATATGGACTTGTCTTAGGTGCTACAATATAACCAATCTTAGCATTGTTACTAGCATCATTTGGATGTGTCTTCCACTGTAATTCACAGTTATCGAAAATAGCAGTGAATTCACCACAGATGTAGTCGGTACCACCACCGATTACACAGTTCTTGAAATATACATGGTATCCGTTATTAGCAGAACCGTTTCTACCAAGGGTATCCTGGGAAGAAAGAATCTTACAGTTGTATACTGCAATATTGTCTGCCTCAATATAGAAAGCATTAGCTCTTTCCTTAAATGCACGGGCAGCTACATCAACACCTTCTGCCAATCTGTCAACATTCATAGCAGAACCTGCAATGTCAGTCTTTTCTGCATCTGTTAAGTAATAGTTGTAGGTATTTAAGAATGTGGTATCTTCTGCGATGAAGTTGTCACCTCTTACGAGGAATACACCGCCCCAAAGGCTTCCGTTACCTTCTGCATAGGAATACTTATCCATAGCAAGTCTCTCGTTGTATAAACCTGTACCAGGATCTACAGAGTAGTAAAGTGTACCAACACCATAGTACCAGGAAATGGTATGACCGTTACCCTTAAGTGTAACATAAGGAGCCTTCCAATTTACCTGCTCAAAGATATCTGCTGTCAGGTTGACGGTTACGCGGCCTGCTTCGCCTTCCGGTCTGTTTGTCATACCGAGAATAGCGTCGGAAGCTTCGTTTAATGTTGCGTAATCGCCAGGTACGTTGATCTCACTCTTGAACTCTACAAGAGGAATTACTTCAATGCTTGTAAGGTAGGATGTTGCGTTGAATGTGATTGTAACGTCGCTGTCAGTAATTACTTCGAAGGAATCAATTACGGATGTGGACTTGGAATCAACAATCTTCTGCTCGCCGTTAATTGCGAAATCAGCAGCATAATAAGCATTAACAACAACCTTAGACTTGCAGCCTACAGGAATGATAACGGAGGAATCTGCACGGCCTACGCAATGTGCCTTTCCGTTTTCTACTGCAACATTACCTGTCTTTTCAAGGTTTGCGATATCTACATAAGAGATGCTTCTCTTAGCTGTAGGATCAGCAACTTCTACATATACATCATTTGTATTTTCACGGTCTTCCTGAACGGATGCTCTATCATAAGTTACGCCGCCGTTTGTTGTTTCAACACTGGTGTTGTATTCACCCGGCTTTAAGGAAACAGTATAACCGCCGTCTGCAAGAGTTGCTTCATATGCTGTTCCGTTAACCATATTGGTAAATGTAAGCTTTGTAACGTTGGAAGCGTCTGTTCCTACGATCTTACCGGTAAGAGTAAGGTCAGGAACGTTGTTTAATGTAACTGTTACACCATCTTCTGTTGCAACAAATGTATCAACTTCACCAACGAGAGCCTTAACGCCACCGTCATTGGTAGATACCTTATATGTGTGTCCCTTTAAGAGAGTAAGGGTTGCACCTGCTGTATCAAGTGCAATAGGGTCACCGCCCAGCTGAGCGTCAACCAGTTCAAGCTTTAATGCATCGGTAACAGTTGCATCAACATTAGTAACTGCTACAGGCACGCTAACCTTTTCATCAACAACATAGCTGTAACCGCCGTAGAACATGTTGTTAGTCTTACCTGTTGTGGACATAACATAAGTATGGCCAGGAAGTACCTTAAAGGAGTATTCGGTAAGGCCTACTTCAGCATCAACATAACCGTTCTTAGTTCCGTCGTTGTTGAAATCGTGAACTCTGATGAAGGAAGTGGAGTTGAAGTAAACTGTCATCATACCCTTATCAGCAGGCTTGAATACTGTTAAGCATCCGTCACCTTCGCCCGGAAGTGTAAAGATGTTGTTAACATCAGCATGTCTCTTACCGGAGGTATAAGTGTCATATGTCTTACCATTAACTTCGATTGTCTTGCCACTCTTAACAGTGTACTGTGTAATAACGCCGTCTACAGTCTGACCAGCTAATAAAAGTTCGCTGTCCTTAAACTTATAAAGACCTGTTGCAACAACACCGTCAACAGCCATTTCGTCGTACATAAAGGTAAAGCTTTCAGCTTCACCAACAACGGATACTGCTACAGGAGTTACTGTAATCTTTGGAATGTAGCACTTTGCTTCAAATCCGAGAATCAAAGTATTTGCTCCACCGTCGTACTCGAAAACAACCACGCTGCCATCGTTATGCTGACAACCCTTCTTAGCTGCTACAGTCTG
>JAZNXI010000102.1:0-7051 GCA_045593825.1 Lachnospiraceae bacterium | reverse complement strand
TTATTTACCCCTTACTACCTTTCCGTTTTTAATGAAGCAGATTTGATTGCAAAACTGCTCCATTTTCTCTAATTGATGTCCTACATAAACAATAGCGGTTCCCTGCGCCGACAGCCGCCGAAGTGCAGTTAGCACCTGTTCTTCGGCCGCTCCGTCCAGATTTGCCACCGGCTCGTCTAACAAAAGCAGCTTAGGCCGGTGAAGCAGTGCTGCCCCGATATTGATTTTTCTTCTCATGCCACCGGAATATTCCGACACCGGACGTTTTAAGTCCTCCTCCGGAAATCCGGTAATCTCGCATACTTCCTTGATACGCTGTTCCAGTTCCTTTGCCGGCACATGACAGGCTCTTCCAAAAAATTTTAAGTTATCTTTGCCGCTTAGTTCTTCAAACAAAGCAATTTCCTGGGGAACATAGCCTATTTGCCTGCGATAGGCACGTTTTTCTTTTGCAATATTTTTTCCGCAAAACGAAATTGTTCCCGCCTGCGGCTTTTGGATTGTGGCCAGCATGGATAAAAGTGTAGACTTTCCCGCACCGTTTTCTCCTGCTATTCCAAGGATTTCACCCTCCCGCAGTTCAAAAGAAACACTCTGCAGAATACTGCGTTTTCCGTATGCTTTTTCAATACCTTCTGCCTGCAGAATGATTTCTCCCATGGAAAACTCCTTTCTATTTTGCTTTATAAAATGCGAGATTTTCTAACATATCTTTTGGAAGTTCAATTCCCTGCTTCGTTGTATACGCATGATATCTGAGTTCCAGCTCACGCACTTTTTTAACCCGCTCTCTCTTAAATCTGGCGATTGGATCCGCAAAAGCAGGCTGTGCTTCCACCGCCACCCGGATTTCTTTATTAAACGGACAATACATGGAAAGAATTTCTCTGGAAACCTTGTTTAATCGCATGGAGCCCATGGCCTCGGATTTAATCCAAAGCTCATAGTCCTGCACAAAAATTTCTCTCGTGCTGTTTTTGCCCTTCATAATCTGCTGTTTCACCTTTTCCTTACGTTCCTCGGAAAGCTCCTTGTTCTTTTTATAGAACTGGATATAATCCGCATATTCCGAAGTAAGGGACTTGTACTGGATATTGTTCCAGGCACTTCCCTGCATGGTACGGCAAAGTTCCCAACGGAACCGTCCGAAGGTCTTGATAATCAGGTCATCAATATTTCCCTCTGCCATAATCGGGAAAAGGAATCTTCCGGCGGAATCCCGTCGCTTACAGCTTAACTCCTGCCACATACTGGCATTCTGACCATATGCCGGGAATAAAATAACATCCGGAACAATTTCCTTCATGATAAGCTCTTTTTCAATACCGGCTTCAACGTTAGCATAGGTTAACTCACGATAAAATACAGAATAATCGATTTCGCGGTATTTTTCTATTAACTGACCCATACGGTCTTTGGTGATAGCAGCTCTGGTTGGCAGGCTCATCATCTGCTCACTGCACAGCACCGGCACAAACACGCTCGGCTGACCGTTTACAATACGGTGATTATAACGGAACATGTTCTGCATTTCATATTCCAGCTTATTCATCGGATCATTCGCCAGCTTCTTTTCTTCTTCTGCGTTAATTTCGCCCAGCTTTTTCTGCTCGCGGAGCATTTCTACATACTCCATGTCAAATTCATTCTTGGATGGCTGACGTTCACCGTTATAAACGGCCAACAACCACTCCGGAATAGTAAACATAGTACAATGATACTTATTTTTAGTAGAAATATCAATTTTACATAACTCTACTGCCTGTTCCTTGGTGAGAAGTCTTTCGTCCGTAAAACCAAAATTCAGGAACAACTCCACTACCCTTGGCATATTTCTTTCTTCCTTCAGCACCTTGAGGAAAACCGCCCGGTATAAGGTATAAAATCCATCTGCAATCTGACGGCGGAGCGTACGGAAATCATCCTCCGTTGACATACGGTCCTTTGCCCGCACAAAGGTGTTAATTGCATCAATAAATGTTTTCAACTCATCTTTGGAAAGTCCTGAGAAATCAATCAGCTGCTGCAATGCTCCACGCAGGCTCTGATATACTTCTTCATCGGAAGTACCGGAGGAAGCCTCCCCTGTTGCTTCCGGTTCTTCACCAAGTAATACCGCTGTGTACATTTTTTCCAGACGTTCCCGCTTAACTACCGGCGGCATGCCCATAAACCGTTCTAATATTTCTTCCATCCGGTTAAATTCATCTAATAATTTATCCAGCAACGGCTGCAGACCCTGCACCGGACGGTTCTTTTTACCGGTCTCAAAGCTCAGACGCATCACGCCTGCCAAAAGATTTTGGGAACCATCGTTATACAAATACATAAAATGCTCCTTAATATAAGAGCAAACCTCTCTTGTATCAATAATCAGAGCACTAATGATTGCAGAAAGATTTTTAATATGGCTCATTGCCAATTCTACACCGCATCCGAAAAAGTTTTTCTGAATATCTGCAGGAACCTTTGCCAGGTCTTCGTAATAGGAAAAATCCTTTCGATCTATTGGGGTATCATTCTGGTAAGCCTCTATGCTCTCCAGAGCGGAAAGCTGAAGGGCACCTTCACCTGCATCACGGCAAAAACCCTTATATTTTGTATAGGACTCCGTTAACAGCTGATATAAATCACCCGCCATTTTATGAAATTCTGCATTAATTTTGGATAATTCATAGAAATTTTTGGTCAGAGAATTGACCATAAGACCCCGATAGTCTTTATTATTTGCGGTCAGCATTGCCCGCAGCATTTTTCTGTCATGAATCGGGAAAGCATAAATCATACTGTCTTCTGTTGTAATATAATCAAAGACATAGTGACCCACGGACAAATCGAACACACCAAGAAAGCTTCCCGCCGGAAGCGTTAATTTGATTGATTCACCTCTTGCAAGCACACGTCCTCTGATGATAACGCCAACATACGCGGCAGGTTCATTTTCCAAAAAAAGTTCTGTCCCCTTCGGAATCTGATTGACTGCATTGGCCTTTAGTTCAAATCCCATGATGCTTTACCCCCATAAAACCATATGTTTACCTTTAGTATACCACTAATTCTGCCTTAATTCAAACCTTTTAGCTATTCTTTTCCAGTGCTTTTGTCCTACGCAGCTCCTTAAAAAAGTCACTGAGCATGGCAGAACACTCTTCCTCCAGCACACCTTCCGTCAGTTCCACCTGATGATTAAACCGTTCCTCCTGAAGCAAATTCAGCACAGAACCGGCGCAACCTGCTTTTGCATTGCGGCTGCCGATGACCACCCTCTTCATTCTGGCCTGGACAATTGCCCCGGCACACATTTGGCAAGGCTCTAAGGTGATATACATCGTACAGTCTTCCAGCCGCCAGTCGTTGATTACTTTTCCGGCCCTTGCGATGGCAATAATTTCCGCATGAGCCAGGGTTGTTTTCTTTAAATTGCGCTTGTTGTATCCCCTGGCAATGATTTTATCCTGATATACAATGACACAACCGATAGGCACTTCCATCAGCTTTTCTGCCTTCTTTGCCTGACGGATGGCTTCTTTCATGAAATATTCGTCCCGTGTCAGCTCTTTCTTTCGTGCCATGGCAGTTCCTTTCCGGCATGACGCGGCTTACTCTTCACCGAGAATGTAATATCCCAGCTCTTCCGATACGTCAAACCCTAATTTTTTATATAAATGTACCGCAGGCTCATTATAAGAGCCCACCTGCAGATAAACCGTCAGCGGCGCCTCCTGTGACAACAGGGAAAACAGCCCGGTAAGACACTTTGTTGCAACGCCTTTGTTGCGGCTTTGTTTCTTTACTTCCACCTCATACAGGTAAACACACTGCTCCCCCGCAGCTTCCGCCCCATAAGAAAGCAGACGGCAAAAAAAGTTTTTTTCTTTGTTTTCGCACAGGTAACCATCGTCGGTTTTTGTCAGTTTGAGAAAGTCCGGACCACAACCTGTAGATTTTTGCTGCTCAAAGCGGTGCTTCATCATATATTCGCTGTATGCTTTTTGTACGACAGCAGTAGAACTGAGTATTTCCGCCATTTTTGTACCTTGCTGTTCCACAAGGACCACTTCTTCCAACCCATCTTCCCACAGGAGTCGAAAGCATTCCGGAAGGCACTCTGTCATTTTCAAAATGACTTCTTGCGGCAAACTGCTGTTTTTTGTCGATTTATCATCAAACACAATATCTTGTATTTTAAATTCTGCCGATTCTTCACCGGTAAGAAAAACCTCTGCAATAAAAACCGGGGCGTCCTTTTCAAAAAAAGTAATCCGCCCTTCTTCCGCCGACAGCCACTCCAATGTATGCTTCATTTACTCTCTCCCAAAGGTTTTATTATGCCAAAAGATTGGAAAGTTCCGCAAACTGCTCTAAAGTCAGGGCTTCTCCGCGGACGGTGGCAGAAAGACCCATGTTTTCCAATGCGTCCTGAACTTCTTCCTTGGAAAGATTTAATTCCGCCGCATTGGTAAGTCCGTTAACCAATGTTTTTCTTCTCTGGTTGAAGGAGGCTCTGATTAAAGCAAACAGCAATGCCTCATCCGTTACCTTTACCGGCGGCTCCTCGTGCAAGGTAAGTCTTATTACCGCAGAGCCCACGTTTGGACGCGGCATAAAGCAGTTTTGCGGCACGTTGGCTGCAATATACGGCTTTGCATAATACTGCACCGCCAGGGAAAGAGCACCATAGTCTTTGCTGCCCGGACCGGCCTGCATACGGTCTGCCACTTCCTTCTGCACCATAACCGTAATGTTCTGCAGCGGCACATGGGATTCAAACAGGCCCATAATAATTGGTGTAGTAATATAATACGGCAGGTTTGCCACTACTTTGATGCGGTTGCCCCCGTTACGCTCTTTTACCAGGGCGTTTAAATCTAACTTCAAAATATCTTCATTGATAATGGTTACGTTATCGTATGCTGCCAGTGTATCATTTTCCAGAATAGGAATCAGGTTTTTATCAATTTCTACTGCAATTACTTCTCTGGCATTTTCACATAAATACTGGGTCATGGTACCGATACCCGGTCCGATTTCCAGTACAAGATCGTCCTTGGTAATTTCCGCAGATTTAATAATTTTCTCCAGCACGTGGGTATCAATGAGGAAATTCTGTCCAAACCGCTTTTGGAACATAAAATCATATTTCTTTAAAATTTCTATGGTGTTTTGTGGATTTCCTAAAGTTGCCATATGAATTCCTTTCTTATTTGCAGATTCTGTTTACAAATTCAGCCGATACAGCCGGCACGCATTTTCCCAGGTGATGCGCTCCACCTCTTCTTTTGTTACTCCCTTAATTTCCGCAATGGCTTCCACCACATAAGAGAGCTTTTCCGAGCTGTTTCTCTTGCCCCGGAACGGTACCGGTGCCAGATACGGACAATCGGTTTCCAATACAATTTTATCCAATGGGGTATCTTCAATAACTTCCTTTAATTTACGGCCGTTTTTGAAAGTGGCAACACCACCGACGCCTAAGTAAAATCCCATTTTTACATATTCCCTTGCCATCTCCGTTTCATAGGAAAAACAATGGATAACCCCGGTCATGGTTTTTCCGGACTGCGCATAAGCCTCTTTCATAATATCCAATGTGTCTGCCGCTGCATCCCTGCTGTGGATAACCACCGGCAGGTTCATCTCCTGTGCCAGGGAAAGCTGCCGTTTAAACCAGTATTTCTGGTCTTCTCTCTCCGTGGAATCCCAATAATAATCCAATCCGATTTCGCCGATGGCAACTACTTTTTCTTCTGCTGTCAGCTGCTTTAACACTTCGAATTCTTCTTCATTTAATTCCTTTGCATGGTCCGGATGGATGCCCACCGCCGCATAAACAAAGGGATATTTTTTAGCCAGAGCTACGCTGTCTTTTGCTCCACGCATGGAGGCTCCCATATTGGCAACAGCGCCTACATTATTGTCTGCCAGGGAAAGCAACAGGGCCTCTCTGTCTTCATCAAACTGGTCATCATCATAATGGGTATGTGTATCAAAAATCATAAAAAATTACCTTTCTAAAACGCACTAAAACCGGATGTATGCACACCCGGTTCTATCATAACACTTTTATTAACTTTTTTCAATCCGTGCATCCGGCTTTGAACAAGTCTCATAAACGGTACCATCACAGTTAGCTCCTCTCCGGCGACCTTACGGCACACGGAACACTTTCGCTTAGTGCTGCTTCATTCCTGACCTGACACGGTTCACAAACATCCGTTGCGCAAGACCAGAGCATCAACACCACTTATGATGGGCGGCTTTACAAGAACCTGCCCGAGGCCGGATATCACCCCTGCTGGAGCGGATTGCAGGTACAGGGCACCGCTAACTCCCCGGCTGCACGGCAAATTCCAGTATAACGGCTTTTTTGCGACCTGTCAAGGGAAAACTATTGAATAACCGCGGGTTTTTCTTTATAATAAGAGAAGAACCACATATTCGGCAGCAAGGTGTTCCTTCTGCCCACTAATGCAAGGAGAATTCTATGGAAATTAAAACCATTTATGTAAATCAAAACGGCACAAAGGACGCTGCCACCCTGGCGGAAGCCTTTGCTCTGACAAAAAGCATTCCGGCAGAATATGCGGTAGAAATCCGCATAGCCGCCGGCACTTATATAGAAAAACTTGATTTGGAACGGGACAACGTAACCCTCATCGGGGAAGATGCCGGGAATACCATCCTTACCTTTGATGATTATGCCCTGTTTATCATGCCGGACGGCATCAAGCGCGGAACCTTCCGCTCCTACACCATATTTGTTCACGGCAATCACTTTACTGCAAAAAATCTTACTTTTGCCAATACCGCAGGATATGGCCCCAAGATTGGCCAGGCCGTGGCAGTTTATGCCGACGGCGACTGCATGACCTTTGAAAACTGCCGCTTTCTCGGCCGCCAAGACACCTTGTTTACCGCACCGCTGCCGCCAACTGTTGTGGAATGGGGCGGCTTCCGGGGACCAAGAGAAAACGCACCAAGGGATAACGGCACCCACTATTACAAAAACTGCTACATTGAGGGCGATGTAGATTTCATCTACGGCGGTGCC
>JAZNXI010000101.1:0-9819 GCA_045593825.1 Lachnospiraceae bacterium | reverse complement strand
AACCTTAGCGCTCTTACCAGTTCTCTGACGAAGGTAATTTAACTTAGCACGTCTAACCTTACCAAGACGAATTACTTCAATCTTTTCAACGTTTGGAGAGTGTAATGGCCATGTCTTTTCAACACCAACACCATTAGATGTCTTTCTTACTGTGAAAGTTTCTCTTGCACCACCGTGCTGTCTCTTTAATACGATACCTTCGAAAACCTGAGTTCTTTCGCGGTTTCCTTCCTTTACCTTAGCATATACCTTAACAGTATCGCCAACGTGGAATTCTGCAACTTCAGCCTTAACCTGAGCTGCTTCAATGCTCTTAATAATGTCGTTCATGTTTGTGACCTCCTATATAAATTACAGACATTCTTACTATCCCCTATGGATACAGCGGAACATCTTGTCTCACGAAGAAATATTATATATCATGTTGCCAATAATTGCAAGTATTTTTTTTATTTTTCTAACAAATCCGGACGATATTTTTGTGTGCGAAGCAGAGATTGCTCTTTTTTCCACTTTTCTATATTGGCATGATGCCCGGAAAGTAACACATCCGGCACCTTTCTACCATTGTAGACTTCCGGTCTGGTGTACTGTGGATGCTCTAATAAATTTCCGGCAAAGCTTTCATACTCTGCAGAATCCTTATTGTTAAGTACTCCCGGAATCAATCTTGAAATTGCATCAATCATTACCATGGCAGGAAGCTCTCCGCCGGTAAGCACATAGTCTCCGATAGAAACAAAATCTGTGGCAACCTCTTCCAAGGCACGTTCATCAATTCCTTCGTAATGGCCGCAAAGAAATACTAAATTTTCTTCCTTTGCAAACTCTCTTGCCATTTCCTGCTGAAACGGCTTGCCCCAAGGAGTAACATAAATTACTCTCGGACGTTCAGCATTACCGGTTTTATTTTTAATGTCTTCACGAATAGCCTCATAAGTACGCACCACCGGTTCCACAGCCATTAACATGCCTGCACCGCCGCCGTAAGGATAATCATCCACCCTTTTGTGCTTGTCCAGGGTATAATCACGGATATTTACCGCATTTACAGACAATAATTCCTTTTCCATGGCTCTGCCGATAATACTGGTGTTTAAGCCCTGTTCAATCATTTCAGGGAATAATGTCATAACATAAAAGTTCATAATATAACTCCTTGTTTTGTGTAAAAGGGTTTAACCCCTAGCTATTCCGTCATACCCGGTAAAAGAACCACAGTAACCTTCTTTTCTTCCATAGATACGCTCTTTACACAATCATCAATGTAAGGCACAAGAATTTCTTTTTTGCCCTTACCCTGTACAACAAAAACATCATTGGCAGCAGTCTGAAGCACCTCGGTAAGTTCTCCTACCTCGGTACCGTCTTCTGTTACAACCGTACAACCAATCAGATCACAGATAAAGTATTCATCCTTCTTTAACGGAACTGCCTGCTCTCTGGTTATTAAAAGATCTTTTCCTTTATACTTTTCAATATCATTTATATTATCGATTCCTTCAAATTTAAGAATCGCCATATTCTTAAAGAATTTTACACTTGTGATTTTTAAATCTTTAATTTCTTTTCCTGTATCCAATTTTACCGTCTTTAATTTTTTAAAACGGTTTACATCATCTGTGGTAGGAAACACCTTAACCTCGCCGTGTACCCCATGGGTATTGGCAATCACGCCAACGCGTAATAAATCTTCCATATATTTCTCCTTTTGCTTTAGGAAAGAAATGGCGCAAGTTTCCTTGCGCCATAAAAATCGCTTTTACTGCATAATCTCAACGACTACTTTCTTATCATCCTTTGTAGATGCAGCCTTAACTACGGTACGAATGGACTTAGCAATACGGCCCTGTTTGCCGATAACCTTACCCATATCTTCCGGAGCAACGCGAAGCTCTACTACGATTGCCTTTTCGGTTTCTTCCTCAGTAACAACAACCTGATCCGGATGATCTACCAGTGCCATAGCGATAACTTTTACAAGTTCCTTCATTTTGTGCACCTCCGAAACTGATTAAGCCAAAAGATTACTGGATACCAGCCTTCTTGAATAACTTAGCAACAGTTTCAGTTGGCTGTGCGCCGTTTGCGATCCACTTCTTAGCTTCTTCTTCGTTGATGTTGAATGCGCTTGGTGTTCTGGTTGGATCATAAGTACCAACTTCTGCGATGAACTTACCATCTCTTGGGGAGCGGGAATCTGCTACTACGATTCTGTAGAAAGGTGCCTTCTTCTGACCCATTCTCTTTAATCTGATCTTAACTGCCATTTTTTTAGTCCTCCTAAAAATAATTGTTTATTATAATTTATCTATGAATTATCTGTACAACGGTACGATAAAACATTACTGCTTAAAACGGAAATCTTCCGCCTCCCGGCATGCCACCCGGGAATCCGCCGAAACGGCGCTTACCTTTGCCGCCCATCATACCGGACAGCTGCTTCATCATCTTTTTCTGACCTTCAATCTGCTTTACCAGACGGTTAACCTCGCTGATATCAACACCGGCACCCTTCGCGATTCTGCGCTTACGGGACGGATTGATAAGGGATGGATTTTCGCGCTCCGCAGGAGTCATGGAATAAATAATTGCTTCCACACCCTTGAATGCGTCATCATCAATTTCTACACCCTTTAACTGGCCCATACCCGGCATCATACTCATAATGGAGCTTAAACCGCCCATTTTCTGCATTTGATGATACTGGTCAAGCAAATCATTGAAATTGAACTCCGCCTTTTTCATTTTGCGGGTCATTTCTTTTGCTTTTTCCTCATCAAAATCGGCCTGTGCCTTATCGATTAAGGTTAAGATATCTCCCATGCCGAGAATTCTGCTTGCCATACGGTCCGGATAGAACGGCTCTAAGTCGGAGAGTTTTTCGCCCATACCAACATAAAGGATTGGAAGTCCGGTTACGGAACGGATGGAAAGAGCCGCACCACCACGGGTATCACTATCCATTTTTGTAAGGATAACACCGGTAAGAGGTAACTTCTCGTGGAAGGTTTGTGCAACGTTTACTGCGTCCTGACCTGTCATAGCATCGACAGTCAGAAGTGTATTTGTAATTGGAAGCTCGTTAGAAATTTGAACTAACTCTTCCATCATTGCCTCATCAATGTGGAGACGGCCGGCGGTATCGATAATTACTACGTTGTTACCATTCTTTGCCGCATGCTCCATACCTGCTTTTGCAATATTTACAGGGCTAATGTTGGTTCCCATAGAGAAGGAATCAACTCCCTGCTTTTCTGCATTGATTTTTAACTGTTCGATAGCCGCCGGACGGTAAATGTCACAGGCTACCAGCAAAGGCTTTCTGCCCTTACTCTTTAACTGACCGGCAATTTTTGCCGCTGTTGTGGTTTTACCTGCACCCTGCAGACCACACATCATAATAACGGTAATCTGGTTGCTGTTTAAGAGTTTAAGCTCTACCTGCTCTTCACCCATCAGTTTTACCAGTTCTTCATTAACAATTTTAATTACCATCTGGCCCGGTGTTAAGCTGTTCATAACATCCTGACCAACGGCACGTTCCTGTACGGAAGCAACAAAGCTCTTAACTACCTTAAAGTTAACGTCTGCCTCAAGAAGCGCCATTTTAACTTCTTTTAATGCAAGCTTTACGTCTTCTTCTGTTAAACGGCCTTTATTACGAAGATTTTTGAATACATTTTGCAGTTTTTCGGAAAGGCTGTCAAATGCCATGTAAATTTCCTTCCTAAAGCTCTGTCATAACCTCGGTAAGGATGGACTTTGCTTTTTCCAAATTTTGATTACGGCTATTACTAACTTCTATCGTCAACAGTTCGGATACCTCGGTTAGCTTTTTCTTCATATTTTGGAATTTTTCTACCAGATGAAGTGCCGCTTCGTATTCCTTTAACTGTTTTGTGCAACGTTTTACTATGTCGTGAACTCCCTGACGGGAAATACCCTCTTCATCGGCTATTTCTGCCAAAGACAAATCATTTAAAACATAGTCTTCAAATATTTGCTTTTTGTGGTCGCCAAGCATTTCTCCGTAAAAGTCAAACAAAAGGGAAAGCTCTACGATTTCTTCCATTGAATTTACCATAAAAAACACCACCTGTAAAGCATTTTTCTTTACATACAGGTGGTATTTTACTACATGTCAGTCTTGCTGTCAAGTATTTTCTTTGACAGATTACAAAAAATTATTTCTTTTTTCTTCTTTCTCTTCTCACCCTGTTAATATGCCGCTCAAAATCCCCGGAATTTATTAATTCTGCCAACACATATTGTTCAAACACCGGCACGGTACAGGAATAAAAGCCAAGCTTCTCCTCAAACTGTCCAAGAAGCTTTTCCGGTAATACCAAATACCCTACACGCATGGACGGGGCAATGGTTTCAGAAAATGTGTTTAAATATATGACGTCAACATCTTTTGCCATTGAATATACGGTATCATCATTCTTCATGGAAACCGTAAGCTCCGCCGCATAATTATCTTCAATAATACAGGCATTATTTCTTTTTGCCCACTGTAAATATTCCTGACGTTTGGACACATCTGCGGTAATTCCGGAAGGATAGCTGTTAAATGGTGTAATATGCAACACACTGGCGTCGGTACGATTAAGCTCCGCTGTTTTGATACCATTCTGCCCCATCTTTAACATATCGCAACTAACACCGTTTGCTTCATATACCTGTCTTATTTTATTATAAGATGGATTCTCAAGGCCAAATATCCGGTCTTTTCCCAAAAGTTGCACAATCAAGCTATATAAGTACTCTGCTCCGGAACCGATAATGATTTGCTCCTGCCGGACATTCATACCGTTACTGCGCTTTAAATAAGCAGAAACCGCTTCTTTTAGTTCAAAGCAGCCATGATTTGGCGATTTTACCAAAATACGGTCACCGTAATCCAATAAAACCTTGCGCATCGTCTTAGAAAGTACCGAAAATGGGAAGCCGGTCCTTATCTTCTCTTTTTCAATCGGAAGTTCCTCCAAAATTTCTCTATGAGTCACATTATCTTCCGCAATTTTGTCAGCAACAGAAATAAAATCGCTGTCTTTATATACTGCAAAATAACCGCTTCGCTGTCTTCCCTCTAAATATCCTTCCTCACAAAGAATTTCATAGGCATGCTGCACGGTAATCACGCTGACTCCGCATTCTTCCGCAAGCATTCGTTTGGATGGCATTTTTGTACCATATGAGAAAGCACCTGTAACAATATCATGCTTTAAATATTCATACAGCTGTAAATAAGCCGGTTTGCAATTTTGCGGGCTAATGTGATAATTCATGGTTTATTCTCCAAAAAATGTTCTTCCGGTTATTTTATCCAAGTTTAACTGACTCGTAAGTTCCTCTACTGAGGAAAACTTCTTTTCTTCACGAATAAAAGAAAGAAGTTCCGTTTTTGCAAATTTTCCGTACAAATCTTCATTACATTCAAACAAATGGGTTTCTACACCATATACTTTTTCATCCTGTACGGTAGGCTTGCATCCAACATTTGCAATACCTTCATAAGTCTTGCCGTCTACCAAAACCCTGGCGCAATATACGCCAAGACGTGGCAAAATTTTTCCTGCCGGCACTGCCTGATTGATGGTTGGCACACCAATTTTATGACCAAGACTTTTTCCGTGAATAATTTCTCCGGTTATATGATATGGCATACCAAGCATAGCTGCCGCATCTTCCATTTCTCCGTTAACAATACAGTCCCGGATTCTGGAGCTGCTGATTTCCGCACCATGATACATGCGTTTATCTACCGCTTTAAAGAAAAAACCGTACTTCTTGGAAAGTTTTTCAAGCAAAGCTGCATTTCCTTTTCTGCCTTTGCCAAATCTAAAATCCGCACCAACAAAAAGTTCCTGTACCTTCATGGTTTTCACTAGAATCTCTTCTACAAATTCTTCCGGTTCCATAGAAGCAGTCTGCTCATGAAACGGGAACAAAACATAACGTTCAATACCTAAATTTTCAAGTAATTGCTCTTTTTCTTCTTCAACAAGAATCGAAGTTATGGTTTCCTTGCGTAAAAACTGGGAAGGAAACCTATCAAAAGTAAAAACGGTAGGTGTACAGCCATTCTTTTTTGCAGCAATCACGTTCTCCATCAGCATACGATGACCAAGATGTACCCCGTCAAACTTTCCCAAGGTGATTGAAGATTTATTCCATTGTACTTTTGTAATGTCTTTAATTATTTCCATATCTTTTTCCAAAATAAAAATCTTTTATAAAAACATCTTTACAGGCACATATCTTTTTCCTGTTTTTTCATACACGCCTAAGAATCTTCCCGTACTGTCATAAGCCCGGTACCAATTTTCAGGAAATTCCATCGTTTCTTTAGCGCTTTCATTGCTTTCTACCATTGTAGATTCCGAATCATTTGACTCAATACAGTCCCGTTCATTAATATGATTACCGTTTAACAATAACTTGTCCCATTCCGGCTTCATCTTAAATGCTTTGCATTCCGCAAAAACCTGCTCCACAGTAACAATATGCTCTTCCAGAGTTCCCGCATCGCGTAATTCTTCCACTTCTGACAATTTAAAACTGTTTTCCAGATAGCTGTTACCGGAACGTGTTCGAAGTAAGCTTTTCATGCAGGCACAGGTACCAAGTGCCTTACCTATATCCCTGCATAAACTGCGGATATAAGTTCCTTTACCGCAAACTACAGTAAGCTCTGCTTCAAACAAATGACCTGCCTCATCAAGTTCTGCCGAATGCAGCACAATATCATGAATCACAATCGGACGGCCTTTCCGTTCAATCACTTTACCTTCTCTTGCAAGCTCATACAGCTTCTTGCCTTCTACCTTAATGGCAGAATACATTGGTGGAATCTGCTCCTGTTCCCCAAGAAACTTCGGTAAAACGTTTCGTAAATCTTCTTCCGTTGCAGTAACCGGTAATTCCTCTATAATTTCTCCGGTCATATCTTCGGTATCTGTGGCAATACCAAAGCGGATTACCGCACGATACTCCTTGATTTTGTCCGTCAGCATATCACAAAGACGGGTTGCAGTGCCAAGACACACCGGCAAAACGCCTTCTGCCTCCGGATCTAAGGTTCCGGTATGACCGATTTTTTTCATTTTCAAAATTCCACGGAGCTTAGCCACCACGTCATGGGAAGTAAAGCCCTTTTCTTTATATATATTTAAAATTCCGTTCATAGGAAATTCTCCTTCTTGCATAAAACATGCAAAAATCCAACTTTTTTAAGAAAGCTACAGCTGCAAAAATATAATTCTACAGCTGTAGCATCCCATTTTTTCTTGGAAACCGCCAGGTGCAGTTCCACTAATCATTCATAAGCAAAGCCCGGATTACCATTCGTCATCCTCTGTATTTGACTCTTCCT
Organism: Lachnospiraceae bacterium; assembly: GCA_045593825.1. GTDB lineage: Bacteria > Bacillota > Clostridia > Lachnospirales > Lachnospiraceae > SIG299. The sequence continues at coordinate 2,438 of JAZNXI010000101.1, read as the reverse complement.
CCTCTTCCCGCTCCGGAATTTTAGCAATTTCCTCGTCGATCAAACGGGACATGCGAACTCCGTATTCAATGGACTGGTCCACGGTAAAGAATAACTGCGGGGTATTGCGAAGATTTAAGCTCTTCGCCAGCTTGCCGCGCAGGAAAGGCGCAGCACTCTTTAAACCCTTAACCGCATCGGCCTGGGCCTGTTCATCGCCAAGAACACTGACATAAATCTTTGCTGTCTTTAAATCCGGTGCAACCTCGCATGCCACGATGGAGGTCATAAGCGGATTGATTCTTGGGTCTTTTAATTCCGTACGGATCAAATTAGAAAGTTCCTTCATCACTTCCTGATTGATACGTGTATTTTTTACACTGTTCTTTCTCATTTTCTAGGCACCTCAACCATCATATATAACTCAACCTGGTCAAATTCCTGAAGATCATTGAACTTTTCAAATACAAGACCACATTCATAGCCGGTAGCAACTTCCTTAACATCGTCCTTGAAACGCTTTAAGGATGCCAGTGGGCCATCGTAAATCTGGGTTCCTTCTCTTGTAATTCTTGCCTTACAACCGCGGATAATCTTACCATCCATTACGTAAGAACCTGCAATTACGCCGACACCGGATGCCTTGAAGGTCTGACGAACTTCTGCATGACCGATAATCTTTTCTTCGTATTCAGGATCAAGCATACCCTTCATGGCTGCTTCCACATCTTCAATTGCCTGGTAAATTACACGATACAGACGAAGGTCAACCTTTTCGCGCTCTGCAGTTTCCTTTGCAGTGTTATCCGGCTTTACGTTGAAACCGATGATAATTGCGTTGGATGCGCTTGCCAAAGTAACGTCGGATTCGTTGATGGCACCAACACCACCATGGATAACACGAACCGCAACCTCTTCGTTGGAGAGCTTTACTAAGCTCTGTTTTACTGCTTCTACAGAACCCTGAACGTCTGCTTTAACAATAATATTTAATTCCTTGATGTTACCGGCCTGAATCTGGGAGAACAGTCCGTCTAAGGATAATCTTGCCTTTGTATCTGCAATGAGCTGTTCCTTACTCTGTGCAACGAAAGCTTCTGCAATGGTTCTTGCTTCCTTTTCGTTTTCTGTTGCCAGGAATACTTCACCGGCATCCGGAACACCATTTAAACCAAGAATTTCTACAGGTGTAGAAGGTGTTGCTTCCTTAATACGGCGGCCCTTATCATCCATCATGGCACGAACCTTACCATAAGCTGCACCGATAGCGATAGTTTCGCCAACTTTTAAAGTACCCTTCTGTACAAGGATGGTAGCAACAGGACCACGGCCCTTATCCAGCTGTGCTTCAATAACGATACCTCTTGCCTTTCTGTTTGGATTTGCCTTATACTCGGCAACCTCAGCAGTTAAGAGAATCATTTCCAGAAGTTTATCAATACCTTCCTTAGTATGTGCGGAAACCGGAACAAATATGGTGTCGCCGCCCCAGTCTTCTGCAATTAAACCGTGCTCGGTTAATTCCTGCTTAACACGTTCTACGTTGGCAGCAGGCTTATCAATCTTATTTACTGCAACAATGATTTCGATGCCGGCAGCCTTAGCATGGCTGATAGCTTCTACGGTCTGAGGCATTACACCGTCATCTGCAGCAACTACTAAAATAGCGATATCTGTGGATTTTGCACCACGCATACGCATTGCTGTGAAGGCCTCGTGTCCAGGTGTATCAAGGAAGGTAATCTTTTCACCCTTAGCTTCTACCATATACGCACCGATGTGCTGGGTAATACCACCAGCTTCCTTTGCAGTTACGCTGGTGGAACGGATAGCATCCAAAAGGGAAGTTTTACCGTGGTCAACGTGACCCATTACGCAGACAACCGGAGGTCTGGTTACCATGGTTGCTTCGTCTTCTTCATCTTCCTTCAGAAGTTCTTCTACAACATTTACCTTAACTTCCTTTTCTGCAATGATTTCGTATTCTAAAGCGATTTCTTCTGCTTCTTCAAAGGAAAGCTCCTGGTTGATGGAAACCATCTTACCTGCTAAGAATAACTTCTTAACGATGGCTGCAGCCGGCTGCTTCATCTTGTCAGCAAGCTCCTTTAATGTAAGGGATTCCGGAATTACGATGGTTTTGATTTCATCTTCCTTCTTTTCTTCCTTTACAACAACAGGCTTAATGAAAGCACCCTTTCTGTTTGGATCCTTACCGTTCTTGCCCTTCATCTTGCTTTCGAAATCATCGTCACGGTCTCTCTTCTTATCACGGTCCTTGTCACGGTTAGAATATGCTGCTGCTCTCTGTTCCTTTGTCAGCTCGTTGGCAAAATCACTCTTGATGGAGCTCTTTTCTCCACTCTTGTAACCGCCGCGGGACTGTGGTCTTCTATCATTGGAATCGGAATCCTTATCCTTGTCAAAGAATTTGTCCTTTCCATAACCACCCTGATTAT
>JAZNXI010000100.1:0-11478 GCA_045593825.1 Lachnospiraceae bacterium | reverse complement strand
TGGCGTCGCTGTTGGCAGCGGTGTCGGTGTTGATGTCGGTACCGGGGTCGCCGTCGGTGTCGGAGTTGCCGTTGGAGTCGGGGTTGGAGTTACGGTAGAGATTACACCGTCTACCACAACCTTATCCGCTTCTACCGCACCATTATTCTTATTAACCACATAATCCTCTGCATCTGCCAGCATGAAAATATCGGAAGTGATAGTATCATTTGCAACAATCGGAATATCATTGAATTCCACTACATTAGTTACTTCTGTGCCATCCGCATTTTCTGTAACCTCTTCAATGCTATAGGATACCGTACCTTCGCCGGTTGCTTTAATTTCCACTCTATAGTCGGTACCATTAGCAAGATATACGGTCTTTTCCATGTCATCCGCATAGATGGTTTCATCGTAAACCAGTACCTGTTCATCTACTACACTGGCTACTAACGTATCGGTCTCGTCATATACATATACGTCAACCGGACAGGCAATGGTGAGACGCTTATATTCCTCTGTCGGAATAATAAGGAACTCGTGATTACATCTAACTTCTTCCCAATTTTCATTCCAATATTTGTACTGCTTCTCTTTTGCATATTCTTCAGCATAAGAGCCTTCGTAGCCATATAACAGGATGTGGCGGTTATCCAGATTATTTGGATTATGTAATTCTATTTCCTCCCGTTCCAGATTCGTTACAGAAGCAGGAATCAGTAATCCCTCCAGATACTCAAAACCCAGCGCCGCTTCTTTTACGGTTTCGACGCCATCCGGAATTGCATAGAAACGCTCCGGAGTTTTGTTAGGATAATAAAGCAACGTCTTCTTGTCAGCACTAAACAATACACCTCGTTCATCTGCCCAGAATGCGGTATTTCCTTCTGCCACAGTAAACTCAGTCAGATTATCAATTCCAAGAGTGCTGTCGCCAATTACTGTAGTAAGCGTAGACGGAAGATGTAAGGTAGTAATACAATGCGCATTAAAAAAGCCTCGTTCTTCAATGGTTTCCAGCCCCTCGTTCAGCGTTACCGCGGAAACGATGCTTCCGCAAAATGCATCAATTCCGATGGTTTTCAGCGTACTTGGCAGAACCACATTGAATTCTCCGTCTTCATAAGCATCACCAAGACCCCACTTTAAAAGAATAGTCTTGTCTGCATCATATAAACCGCCTTCAAAAATCACATAGTTGGTATTTCCATCTTCCACAGACAGACTGTCCAGGAACTCAGCCGGAATATGGAAAGCACCGGAACCTACCTTGGTTACATTCTTCTTCACCACAGGGTTTGCCCAACGGGTATCCTTAAAGGCTCTGGCTCCAATAGAAGTCACAGAATCCGGATAAGAAACATCTATCAATGCTTCACAGTAATCAAAGGCATAAGTACCAATATGGGTAACTCCCTCTTCAATGACCACGTTGACAATCTTCATGCGAAGGTCATCCTTTAACCAAGGAGCACAAGCATCCCAGTTCCAGTTCTCATCAAAATCGGCCATAGCGCCGGTACCGGAAATCTTCAGCACACCGTTATTATACAGCACCCAAGTTACATTTTCTTCGTTTCCCTCTGCGCCACAGGTACCCTCACCTAATGCGGTAAGCTCTGCTATACCGATGGACTCAAAGGTGTAACCATACTGGTTTGCATAAACCTCCGCTACGGAATTGGTATAACCCTTGATTACCATATCCGGATTGCTATTGTCAAAAGCAAACATGCTGATGGTTTCTACCGATGCCGGAATAGTTATTGCTTCCAGATTTTCGTTATTATCAAAAGAATAATCATGAAGCATAATTACTCCATCCTCAATAACAACATCTGTTAAGGTTTCAATATCTCCGAATGCACTCTGTTCAATGGTATGAACAGATCCCGGAATGGTAACGCTGGTCAGATAATGGCTGCGTGCAAACGCACCCTGTCCGATACTGGTTACCGTATTAGGAATTGTTAAAGATGTAAAGTTATTTTCAGCACAACTGCTTAAATAAGTTAAAGTACTTGGGAAAATAACCTTATCCACAGCTACATTAGAGAACACATCATCCTCCAACTTGATAATTCCTTCCGGAATTGTGTAGGTTTCCACCGGTGCAGCCGCCTTAGGATAAGCCATCATCGAATTATCCTGCTTATTAAACAATGCACCCTGCTCGTCAGTAAAGCAAAGAGCACTTCCGCTTGCAACGGAATAGCCTGTTACATTGGAACAATTATAAAACACCTTTACACCCACGGACTCTACGCTTTCCGGAATATGTACCGAGGTAAAGCCACAGTACTGGAATGCTCCGGTTCCCAACTCTCTGATACCGGTTAAATCTACGCTTCTCCACTGGTTACAATTATCAAAAGCATAGTTACCGATTCGGGTTACTGTATCCGGAAGTATCAACTCGGTCATATTGTGAAACTGTGCAAAAGCGTAGTCACCGATGCTGGTCACATCGCCCTCCACAACAACCGTCTGATAATTCCATGCCACATCAGCCCAAGGCGCCTTGTCTTCCCGGTCATCAAAGTTATACATGTCACCATTACCGGACACATATAAAATACCCTCTTCTTCGTTGGTTCCCCATTCGAAGTCGTTACCAAAGGTACCCTGAATGGTAATTGCAGATCCACTGGCTGTTGTTGTCGTATTTGCTGAAACTGCTCTTACATCCGCACTCTTTCCCACTGTTGGAACTCCGTCATTCCACTGAATGGAAATAGTATTTGTTACAAGTAATGCCATCATCAGCAAATACGCACATAGTTTTTTACGAAACATCATGTTCTCCTCCTTTCTTTGTTTTTTTACGGAACCCTTCTTTCAAATTCCTTTTTTATTTTACCAACTTCCCGGCACACAATCCACAATCATGACAAAATCCGCCCTTTTCACAACATAATCAGACAACCCTCTTCCCATTCTTTCTTGACCAATTCTCGCCTTTCTGCTACCATAATATTAGACAAAACAACAACAGCGAGGAACCCTGCCCATGAACATTGCTATTTGTGACGACAATACTATCGCTATTGAATATTTATCCTCTCTATGCAAAGAAATCTCTTTAATAAAAAACGTTACTCCGTACCACTCACCGGAAATGCTGCTTGCTGATATTCAGACAGGCTCTGGTTTTGATGTCATTATTATGGATATCGATTTGGGAACAAAAAAAAGCGGAATTGATTATGCCGAAGAAATATATCGTTTATCTCCCTCCATTCGCACCATTTACATTACTGGTTATGCTGACCGCTTTATCCAAAACATCTTTTTAAAAGAGTCCTCGCTTATTGGTTTCATGATGAAACCAGCACAAAAGGATATTTTAGAAGATTTGCTAAAAAAAGCCCGACAGGACCTGGATAATGACAAACAACATTTCCTATGCAACCTTGGAAAAGGTAGTCTGGAAGCTATTCAAAGCAAGAACATTCTCTTTCTGGAAAGTAAGGGGCACAATGTGCTGATTCATACAGAAACCCGTTCCGAAGCATACTCTGTTTACAGTCGGCTTTCCACCTTAGAAAAGCAGCTTCCTTCCAACTTCCGCCAATGCCACAAGAGCTATCTGATTAATATGGACAAAGTTAAACGTATTGATAAACGGGAAGTTATCCTTATCGATGGTACCTCTATACAGATATCAAAATCCTATGGAACAAAGATTAAAGAGGATTATATCCGGTATATACAGAAAACCCTGTAAACAACCACCTTCGCCATGCATCCCTGTAGAAAGGACAATCTTATGCAAACCCGCGCTGATAACCCTATTACAAACAAGGAACCGTCCAAATCCAAGACATTAACCATCCAGACCTTGTTTGTTTATTTGATTTTTCCTCTCAGCCAGATATTTACTCTATTAATCTGTGCCCAGGAGCTTACTGCCTTGTATTCTATTCCTATGCCAATCTTTTATACCATGGTAGGAATTCTGTTGACTATTCTGATTGCTCTTCTTTTTTTTCTATACTCAAAACATTCGAAAAAAAAGACAGAAAAAAGCTATCAAGAACTGACAAACATGCAGCAATTCCAAAAGAAACACTACGAAAAAATTCAAAACCAGCGTCTGGAATTAGAAAACTTAAAGAACACCTTTGAACAACAATTGAACGATATTTCCAGGCATTTAGAACAGGAACAGCCTGAAAAAGCACTGGAATTATTAAAGAACTTAAGCACAACCATCGCCTCTACCAGGGAATATACCTTCTGCCCTAATCCGGTCATCAACGCTGTGCTTTGGGAAAAGGAAAAGCAGTGCAATAGATTGAACATTCCATTCCAGGCAGACATACAGACCGGAGACTGTGCATCAATAAATCCATTACATTTATGCAGTATTTTTTCCAATCTTCTGGATAACGCCATCGAAGCATGTACAACCATTCCTGACAACAGATTCATTCATCTGACCGTAAAACAAAGCGGGGATTTTATCCATATAAAGGTTAAAAATTCTTCCCTTACACCTTCCAAGCCAAAACAAGGGCATGGTTATGGACAGCAAATATTAAAGGATATTGCAGGACAATATTCAGGCAGCTTCCGAACCGATTACAAGAATAACATCTATGAAGCCTATTTAAGTATTCAGATGCCGTAAAAAGGAGAGCAGCTCATGTATTATATCTTAAACTTTATTCTACAGAACATGATTAACCTGTTTTGTGTAGTCTGCATTGCCTTCTGTCTGACGCCCAAATACCCACGTTTTCGTTCCATAGCTATCTATACCGTTACCAGTGGCGCCATACTACTAATAAAGTTTCTATATTTTGATGTCCCGGTTATACTGACCGCAATTCCATTGATAATGCAGCTTATTCTTTTGGTTTTTACCATTGTCTCCTTCCGAGACTCCCTTTACAAAAAGCTGATTGTATTTATCGTCATTCTTTTATGTAATATTATGTCTGAATTTCTCTGTCTCATTTATTTGGATTCCATCGCCTCCTATTCCCTGGCTCTGGAACCGCATAGCAGGGAATTTACCATTGCCATCCTGTTTATTCTACCGGTACATTTTATTTTGAACCTGGTATTTATCTTTATTTGGAACTACACCAGCAATAGAAAGAAAAACACTTTGTTTCTTGTGTTCTCTATTCTGCCAATGGTGCAGCTTCTTATTAGTGCCACTGTTTTTGCACCTATCCTGATTAAACGGGATTTATTAAGCAACTCCCTGATGTTTATCTGTTCCTTAATTGCTACCATCACTATTGTTATTTTGCTATGCATTCTTCTGCGCCGTCAGGAAAAACAAAGCATTCAGGCAGCATATCAGGAATTGCAGGAGCTATATCAGATGGAAAACGAATATTATCAGGCTTTGGAAGTTCGTCACAAGGAGCTTTCCAAAATACGCCATGACTATAACAACCAAATTGCTACCCTTTATATGCTGATTTCTTCCAATGAATTGGAAGCTGCCATGGGTTTGGCAAATTCTATGAAACAGCGACTTGAATAAACGAACCTATCACTTACTAAAAAGGACCACCACCATGCGAAAACTATTTTACGAAGATGTTACAATCACTGATTTTACCGCCACCGTAGTTTCCTGCGAAGCTACCGGGGATGGCAAACAATACCGCATCTTACTGGATTCTACTGCGTTTTTCCCGGAAGAAGGCGGACAAAGTGCGGACAAAGGCACCTTAAATGAGCTGCCTGTTTTAGACGTACAAATCAAGAATGATTTGATTTATCACTATCTGGAACACCCGTTGGAACCGGGCACCACCGTTACCGGCCATGTGGACTGGGCGCAGCGGTTTGACTTTATGCAGCAGCATTCGGGCGAGCATATTGTATCCGGTCTGGTGCATGGAAGATTTGGCTACAATAATGTAGGATTTCACTTAAGTCTCAACGAAGTAACTTTGGACTTTAACGGTGACCTTACCCCTGCCCAGCTTCGTGAAATCGAACTTCGTGCCAATGAAATTATTTATCAGAATCTTCCAGTAGAAATTTCGTATCCTTCCAAAGAAGAACTGGCAGTCCTTTCTTACCGTAGCAAAATCGAAATCGACGGACAGGTACGCATCGTTACCATCCCGGGTGTGGATGTGTGTGCCTGCTGTGCCCCTCATGTGGCACATACCGGAGAAATCGGCATGATTAAAATTACAAACTGCCAAAGCCACCGGGGCGGTGTACGCTTAAACATTCTCTGCGGAGCCAGAGCCCTTGCAGATTACAACAAAAAACAGGACAGCGTTACCGCTGTTTCCGTAGCACTGTCTGCAAAGCAGGATTTGATTGCAGATGCTGTACTGAAACAAAAAGAGGATATCCTCCACCGGCAGGAACGTATTAACCACCTGCAGGCAGAATACTTAAAATTAAGCATCTCCACTCTGCCTTCCCCTGAAGAAAGTGAACACGCTGTACTTTTTGTAGATAAAATGGACACCATCGCCATCCGCAACACCGTAAACACTCTTACTGAGCGTTACAGCGGCTACTGTGCGGTTTTTTCCGGCGACGAAGAAACCGGCTATTCCTTTATTGTGGGAAGCAAAAACAAAGACTGCAAAGAATTAGCGCAAATTCTCAGAACGGAATTAGGCGCAAAATGCGGCGGAAATACCCCAATGATTCAGGGAAGCGTAAATGCCACACAAAAGAGACTGGAATTAAACAAAAAAATTTTGAGCACTATATTATCCTAGTGTCTGACCTCTCAGCTGACAGATGTTCAAACAGGATGGACAAACACGCTTTTCGTTTGTTCCAGCCTGGATGAACGGCTGTCAGCTGAGAGGTCAGACACGGATAACATAGTCTCAAAATTTCATTTAATTCCAGTCTCTTTTTTTAGATTTTATAATTCACAGTTGTTAACAGTTCTTGGGAACGGAATTACGTCACGGATGTTGCCCATACCGGTAAGGTACATAACGCAACGTTCGAAACCTAAACCAAAGCCCGCATGTCTTGCAGAACCGTACTTTCTAAGATCAAGATAGAAGTCGTAATCCTCTGCCTTTAAGCCCAGTTCTTCCATTCTCTTGGTGAGCTTTTCGTAATCGTCTTCTCTCTGGCTACCGCCGATGATTTCACCGATACCCGGAACTAAGCAGTCCATAGCGGCAACGGTCTTGCCATCTTCGTTCAGCTTCATGTAGAACGCCTTGATATCCTTTGGATAGTCGGTTACGAATACCGGCTTCTTGAATACCTGCTCGGTTAAGTAACGCTCATGCACGGTCTGAAGGTCGCAGCCCCAGGATACCTTGTAGTCGAACTGGTCGTTGTTCTTTTCTAAGATTTCGATAGCTTCTGTATAAGTTACATGACCAAACTCGGAGTTAAGCACGTTGTTCAGTCTGTCAAGTAAGCCCTTGTCCACAAAGGAGTTGAAGAAGTTCATTTCTTCCGGAGCGTTTTCAAGAACGTAACGGATAATGTACTTAATCATGCTTTCTGCAAGAACCATGTCGTCCTTTAAGTCAGCAAATGCAATTTCCGGCTCAATCATCCAGAACTCAGCCGCATGGCGGGTGGTGTTGGAGTTTTCTGCACGGAAGGTTGGTCCGAAGGTGTAAATGTTACGGAATGCCATGGCATAGGTTTCGCCGTTTAACTGACCACTAACTGTTAAGTTGGTTGGCTTGTTAAAGAAATCCTGGGAGAAATCTACCTTGCCGTCTTCTGTCATTGGCACATTTGCTAAGTCCATGGTGGTTACCTGGAACATTTCGCCGGCACCTTCACAGTCACTGCCTGTGATAAGTGGGGTGTGTACATATACGAAATCTCTTTCCTGGAAGAACTTATGAATGGCATAAGCAGCCAGGGAACGTACGCGGAACACTGCCTGGAAGGTGTTGGTTCTTGGACGAAGATGAGTCATGGTTCTTAAAAACTCTAAGGTATGTCTCTTCTTCTGTAATGGGTAATCCGGTGTGGATGCACCTTCTACAAATACTTCCTCTGCCTGAATTTCAAAAGGCTGCTTCGCCTGTGGTGTAGCCACTAACTTACCGGAAACGATAATAGCGGAGCCTACGTTTAATTTGCTGATTTCATTGAAATTATTTAAATTATCACTGTAAACAATCTGTAATGTTTCGAAAAATGTACCGTCGTTAAGCACGATAAAGCCAAAGGTCTTGGAATCTCTGACACTGCGTACCCAGCCGCCAACGGTGATGTTCTTGTCTAAATAGTTTTCTTTGTTGCGATATAACTCGCGGATTGTAATTAAATCCATTTGAACTCCCGTCCTTTCCAAAAATTTCTCTATCTTATGAGTATATATGTATTTTGTGCAAAAGTCAAACAAAAATCCGGGAAACCTTAAAATTAAAGGGTTCCCGGACAAATTCTTACTTAAAATACAGTTTTTCGAACTCTGCTACCGGTATCGGCTTGGAAAAATAGTATCCCTGACCGGTATCACAGCCTGCTTTTGCAAGGAATTCTGCCTGCTCTTCGATTTCTACTCCTTCGCAGACGACATCCATGCGGTTATCCTTGATAAGACGGATCACATTGTTTAACATGCCCTTGGTACTTTCGGAATCACTGTGCTTTAAAAATTCCTTATCCAGCTTTACGATATCTGCCGGAAGCTCGGTTAACATGCTGAGAGAAGAATATCCCGTGCCAAAGTCATCGATGGAAACCAGGAATCCCCGTTCCTTAATTTCCTTCATTAATTCAATCAGGGCCGCCTGGTCTTCAATGAAGGCACTTTCCGTAATTTCAATTTCCATGAGGCTGCTATCGATACCGTAAACCTCTAAAAGTCCCACCAGTTTTTCTACCAGCTGCTCATCATGAATATGATGGCGGGACAAATTAACGGAAATCGGCACCACCGGATAACCGGCATTCATCCACTTTCTTTGCTGACGCAGAACCATTTCATACATATAGAAATCCAGCTGGACAATTTTTCCGCTCTTTTCCAACGGCGGAATAAATTCGCCCGGCATAACAATTTCACCATTCTGTTTTTCCCAACGGGACAATCCTTCTGCGCCCACCAGTTTTCCGGTTTCCAGAGAAAACTTCGGCTGAAGATATAATTCGAATTCCCGGTTGTCGATGGCCTCCTCCAGCATATGTAAAATAGCCAGCTCCCTCATACGGTTTGCCCGCATGGAAGGCTCAAACATGAGAATACCGGTGCTTCCCTTTTCCTTTAATATTTTTCGGGCTGTGTTGGCATTATCCAGTGCCTGTACAATGCCCGCCTCCGGATTGGTAATCACATAAGCACCGCTGCAAAGCTCCAGTTTACTGTCCATGTAGCGCTCATTCTGATTAGCCATAAAGGTCTTGTTATAATTGTTGATATTATTCATAAGGGCTTCCGGACTCTTTACCGTAACCATAATCAGGAAATTATCGGCATAGTCACGGCAGGCAGCCACCGCTCTCGGATTATGCTTTGCCACCAGACTGGCAAAATCCCGCAGAACTTCGTCACCGTTACGGAAACCGTATACTTCATTAAAATATTTAAAATGGGCAAAGTCTGTGGATACAATGGCATACTGCACCTCCGGACTACTTTGGTTCAGAAGATTCTGTGCCACCTCTTTAAACTTATCGTACTTAAGAAGTCCGGTAACCTCATCCATACTCTTCATCAGTTCAATTTTACGGGCAATTTTTTCATAAGCCAGTTCTCTACCCAGATAATTGCTGATAATACGGGAAATCAGGGACAGAGACTGTTTTTCTATTTCTGTCCATTCCCTTGGCTTTGTATCCAGATAAGCGATATAACCAAATACCTTGCCCTCACTGACAAACGGACACTGGAACAACGCTCTGACATTTACGGAAGTGTATATCTGGTATAATCCGCTTTGCTTTGGAAGTGTCTCTACATCTGCAATTTCTATCGTCAGATTTTTACAGAAATCCTCCCGGATACGTCTGCGTTCCTCCATAGAAATGTAGGAAGCCGTGCCCTCTGTTTTCGGAGCTTCCATGGTGCTCCACAAGTAAGAAATCTCCGGAATATCCTTGTTACTGTATTCCCGCACGGAAACCGCAGACAGGCGGAAACGTTTGCCGATTCGCATTAAAAGCATGTTCATGGCACTCTTTAAATCTTTACTGCCTTCTAAAAGCTCCAGTGCAAACTCCGTGATTTCCGCAGAAATACGACGGTTTTCATCCTTTGGTTCTTCAGAAAGCACTTGTTCAGAGCCTTCCGCAAACTTTTTCTTAATTACCTCTGTACAAATGGCATAGCCATCCCGTCCGTTTTCCTTGATATAATATAATGCGCTGTCCGCGCTCTTTAACAATTCGTCTACCGTAGTTCCATCCACGCCGTACCGGGATGCGCCCACACTACAGGTTACTTTACGTCCGTCTGCTGTTTCTGCAATATCCCTGGCATATATCTCACGCAGGTTAAGAATAATATCTTCCAGTTCTTCTTTATCGGTATGCAAAATTAATACCGTAAATTCATCTCCGCCAAAACGGCCGATAACCGCCTCGTCACCAAAAACAGTTCTGAGGGCATCAGCCATGGAAACAATTACCGTATCTCCGTATAAATGTCCGTAATTATCGTTAATCTGCTTAAATTTATCAATGTCAACAATCAGCATGGCAGGAGTTCTGACTGCATCTTGTGCGGCCAGCTCCAGCAATTTCTCCGCCTGCTCATGAAAGGCCGCCCGGTTAAGTAAACCGGTCATGGAATCCTGCATAGCCTGAGCCTGCAAACGTAATTCCTCTTTTTTCTGGGCATCGATATCGGAAATTTTTCCGATAACGGAAACCACTTCTCCTAAGCGGTTTCTGAGCACCCTGGTGGTTAAGGAAATCCAACGGTATTCCTCACCCATCATGATACGGGCCTCCATATATCCGGACTCATTACTGGTATAAGTACCCCGGCAGCATTCCACAAAGGCTTCGCGGTCCTCCGGGTGCAAATCGTCCAGTACCAAATAACGCTGTTCCGGTTTCTCTTCCTTTGCAACCCGATAGTGGGCACTGCTTCCGCTGATGGTAGTTATCTTTTTTTCCTTTACGTTATACTCATAAATCCAGTCGTTGTATAAGGAGGAAATAATTTCTTTTTTTACTCTTTCCAGCTCCAGCTCTTCCTGGAGCACTTCCACCTTCTCCGGTGGATTCTCCAACCGGTCCTTCTCCTTTTGAACCTCGGTTTTTTGAATACTCAGCATCTCTTATGCTCTCCCCTTTGATGCAAAAACCCGTAATCCCAAATTTCCCCTATGTGTTTAAACCTTGAAGCGGTATCCCTTGCCCCAGATGGTTTCAATGTACTGCGGCTTTGCGGCATCCTCTTCAATTTTTTCACGGATTTTTTTGATGTGTACAGTTACAGTGGCAATATCACCAAAGGACTCCATATCCCAGATTTCACGGAATAATTCATCTTTTGTGAAAACACGGTCCGGATGACCTGCCAGAAAACTTAACAAATCAAATTCTTTTGTTGTCAAAATT
>JAZNXI010000099.1:0-3328 GCA_045593825.1 Lachnospiraceae bacterium | reverse complement strand
TGATCTCCACATCCTGGCTGTCGTCTTCAATGTCGGGAATGACTTCCACCGCCGCAAACGAGGTCTGCCGACGGGCATTGGCATCAAAGGGAGACACACGGACAAGGCGGTGGACACCGTTTTCGCCCTTCAGGAAGCCGTAGGCATTTTCCCCTTCAATGAGGATGTCGGCGCTCTTAAGGCCCGCTTCGTCCCCTTCCTGGTAGTCCATGATCTTATAGGTATAGCCGTGGGCTTCTGCCCAACGGGTGTACATACGGTAAAGCATCTGGCACCAGTCCTGGGCCTCTGTGCCGCCTGCGCCAGCCTGAAAGCTGACCATGGCGTTATTGCGGTCGTAATTGCCGGTAAGCAAAGTCTGCAGACGGCAGCGCTCCATATCCGCTGAAAGGCTTGCAAAGCCCTCCTTCAGCTCATCCAGCATGGAATCGTCATCCAGCTCTGCGGCCATTTCACAAATGGTGATCAGGTCTTCCCACAGGCCGGTCATCTTTGCATAGTTTTCCAGCTTGTTTTCCGCCGCCTTGGTCTTCATAACCACCTGCTGGCTCTTTTCCGGGTTATCCCAAAAGCCGGGAGCTTCCTGCATAGCGTGCAGCCGCTCCAGCTCATTACGCAAACCATCCAAATTCAAAGAATTGGCAAGATCGTCCAAGGTGGGCTTAATATCGTTTAATTTCTGCTTATAATTGTCAAATTCGATATTCATGGGGTCACGGACCTCTTTCAAAAATTTTTTCGATTTATTATAGCCGAAATTTTCCATTCTGTAAAGAGGAAAAGAAAAAACCGCCTCTTTTGAGACGGTTTTGGGCTCCACTGGCCAAAAAAGAACTGGTCAAAAAGCCTTAGATTTTCTTAATATTCGTTAGATTCCTCATCGTTAGTATCATCAATCTTAGATTCAATTAAATCCTTAACATTATTCTTCCAGTCAGATGACAAAATAGCATCCTGCCATTCTTTGAAATTAGGGTTATCACTATTAATTGTGGCACTACGAATTTGAATCTGTTCAATTAACGAAATTATAACATCTAACAACAATAAAGCGGCGCCAATAAAAAGGCACCATTTTACCCATATACCTACAATAAGCAGAACAATGCTCGGAAAAAATAAGAAAAAATTTTTTGTTAGATTCATTAAAACTCCAATTACAAATAGACTCACAGGATACTTCTTGTCTTGATTATCCTTCATATAAATCACCGCCTTAGGTGTATTATAGCATATAAGCGGCAGATCCGCAATACTTCTTCACTGTTCACTATTACCTCTTACCTTCAAAAAATCTCGTTGCAAATTTAATAAATTGGTTGTTCAACTCCATTATAAATTGCGATTCGTTTAAATATCCATTGTTCTTAAATTCTAACCAAAAGGCAACTGCTCCAACTATAACAATTACGGTGTTTACAACTTCGTCAAATTCCTCCCATTTAATGAAGAATTGTCCCCAAATATAGCCAACGCTTAGTAAAATCATTAATGCAATACATATGATGAGTATATGTATTTTGCGTAAACTTCTATATTTTGAAAACTTTATTTTTTTAGTTTTGTTTGTATTCATATTAACCTCATTTTAATCTCTTATTAAACAAAAATGCGTTTTGTGTTGTAGGATTAATTTCATTTAAGTGCTCAAAGGCTTTTTCGTATTTAATAATATTTGGAGGATTAAACACTTTTGATTGGATTTCTTCATATGTAAACTTCCATTGAGAAACTTGATAATCAACATATTTTTCATGGTAGTTATTTGGCATGTTTTCTCTATGAAAAGGTTCCTGCTTTTCCCATATTTGAAATTTTAAAGTAGCCATTTGGTCTCTTAATTTTTGTATTAATGAAATTTTAAAATTATATTCACTATCGTTTTTTTCGTAATTTGATACATCGAAAAGTTCGCCAAGATTAACATAAACATTTTTATCGTACTGTTCCAATGCAACAGGTAATATTAATGCACCAGTTTTTTGAGCAACTTCAATAACACCAAATGGTAATGGTAACACAGGAAGATTTTCACTTAAATTCCATGTGCCCTCAACAAACCACATAATATTACCGTTTTTGTTGAGTATTTTTACTGTTTTTTCTTTAGCACTTTTAGTATCATGTTTATTAAATTTATCTAAATAAATAATTCCGTGTAATTCAAGAAAAAAACCATCTAAATTGCCATGCACGTTTTCAAAATCTCCAGACAACAGGTAAAAATGCTTTTTTAATATTTGCGCACTTATTTCTATATCTGCCTTACCTATATGAGTAACACAAAAAATGACTGGTTTTTTAGTTTTTATATTCATTTTATTTAAGCGTATTACTTTGTATCCACTTAATATATTTCTAAGTGTTATGACAATCCATAGTAATGGATGAAACAATAATCTGACTTTATGATTTAATTTGTTTATTTTAGAGTTTTCAAATTTTAATCTTTCTTCAGACAGTTCTATCACTCTATTTCCCCCTAAAAATAAAAAGTGCGGCTACCGAAGTAACCGCACAAAAAACGCAAACCCCGATAGTCGCCAAACTAATTACTATGCAAAATGGTTAAATTCCGGTTTTGTCATAATAGAATTTGCATTTTTATCAAATTCTTAGCAAAATTGCAAAAGGGTATAACACCCCTAAGGCAAAATACTCTCAATTTATATATTAACTTAGTTTGGCATAATCAGTTTACCACAATTTGCAATAGAATACAATAAATTTTGAGAAAAAGCCTCTAACAACAAATAAAGAGTCCTGCAGAAACGCAAGACCCTTTACTTATTGTTTATTCTGTTTTCAATTGTAATGCAGGAAGAGGTTAGCATTCTTCTAATTCTTCCGCATAGATTTCGTTGTTTCCTATATACAGCTTCATCAATACTGCCAACAGAAAGCAAAAGTTTAAGCCAACTTTCCGTTTCGATGCACTCTTTACGGGCAATCTTAAATTTAGAAAGCATATCCGGTAGACTTTGTCCATATTGCGCTTCGGAGATATTAGCGAAAACACTGGAGGAAGACTTTTTAAGCTGGAAACATATGTTGGAATTGCCTTTTATGCTCTTGCATAGCAGATCTACATCTACCGCTAATTGCTCAGAAAGTTTCATTAAAGGATTGTCTTTCATATTTCCTCCAAAATCAATGCGAAGCATTGTATGTACTCAACACAAAGTTTTGTATGTCATCCACCGAAGGTGGTATGTCATTAAGACGGCAGGTTCTATACAGCCCATGGCTGATGACATACGCCTTGCGGCGATTACATGCCGTTGCAAAGCAACGGATGACATCCCAATCCTGCCGGATTGGATAAAAC
>JAZNXI010000098.1:0-17603 GCA_045593825.1 Lachnospiraceae bacterium | reverse complement strand
TCTGCGATACTATCAACTAAGCTCTGGCTGTCTGCCGCACTATCTACTAAACTCTGGCTGTCTGCGATACTATCAACCAAACTCTGACTATCTGCTGCGCTGTCCACTAAGCTCTGGCTATCTGCGATACTATCAACTAAGCTCTGGCTATCTGCTGCGCTGTCTACTAAGCTCTGGCTGTCTGCGATACTATCAACCAAACTCTGGCTATCTGCGATACTATCTACTAAACTCTGGCTGTCTGCTGCACTGTCTACTAAGCTCTGGCTGTCTGCTGCGCTATCTACTAAGCTCTGGCTGTCTGCTGCGCTGTCTACCAAGCTCTGGCTGTCTGTTGCGCTATCCACCAAACTCTGGCTATCTGCTGCACTATCTACTAAACTCTGACTGTCTGCGGTACTTTCCGCCAAACTAAACTTCTCAGAGTAACTGTCAATTGTGCTATCCACCAAACTATCTGAATTTGCAATAGATGCCTGACTTCCTTCAAACGCATCTTGATCATCGGATGCAGTTTGCTCATTTAAAACTACATTTTCAATTTGTTTGTATTCATTGTCTCCGGTTAATAAAGTATAAGTAAAATTATCTACATCTCTATCCTTATCACCGGAATAATTAAACTTACCAAAAGAAATGGTATTATCATTAACTATCGAAGCATCCAGGAAATATCTGGTTCCATCAATCTTAACAGACTCCCAACTATTAAAAATATTACCTACTTTGCCAGCATACTCTACTGCAGCTGTATTTCCATTACCCAAATCAATACTTACAACCTGCCAATATCCATTTTCATCTACTAAACACAATTTACCATCAATGAAAACCTTGTTTCCGTAATTTGGATTATAGTCAATATGTGTGGCTATAGCTACTATTTTTCCGTTACCATTCAAATAATAACCATCAAAATTAATTCCGGAAATAACGCCGTTTGGATTTTTAGCCAAATTACTATTATCAGTTGTTAATATATTTCCTGCATTCAGAGCAATGCTATCAGCACCATTATTGTAATAGTAAGTGTATGTACCATCTTTTACCACAAGAAAATCGCCACTTTCATTAACAGTGTATACATCTCCCTGTGTTTCATTTAATAATACATCCGCCGTTTCAGAACCATACACTTCAACAGCACTTGTGTAAGCGGCCTGAGACTCTTTTATATATTCAGACTCTGCAGTACTATTAGATAAACTGTTTGTATAGGCAGTAGATGCATACTCCAATGCTTCTTTTTCATCCTCAGTCAATTCTGAATTAGCAGCGAGACTGGCATACATATCTTCAAGGTCATATTCTTCTGCATTGTTTTGACTGGTAACGTCCTCCAACTCAGACGCATACACCACATCCATTTCCCCAAACGCAGCTGCACCACCCAGCGCAATACCTGCACCGGCAACACCCTTTAAAATGTCGTTCACTTTCTTCTTCATTCTTTGTTCCTCCACATTCAAATTTATCCAATTTCGTTCACTTTACCGCTTTACCATGATGCATTGTGTGGTCATAGACACACTTATAATTATACTTATACAAATACTATCATTTTCAACTTATTGTGTCAATACTTTTACATATGATCTAACTTACAAAATTTTCGAATTTTTCGTTAACTTTTTTATGCAAATTAACCACAAAAAAATAAGCCGTTACAAAGCTTTCTTAAATGAGGCTTTGAACGGCTTTACTTTTCTAATTACCACTCATATGGTGTCTTCTGATATACATAATAGTTTACCCAGTTGGTGTACAGGGTGTTGGCATGGGCTCTCCAAAGCATCAGCGGCTTTTCTTCGCAATTATCGTTTGGATAATAGTTCACCGGAAGTGCAGGATTAATGCCCTTGTTCACATCACGCTTATATTCCTTATCCAAAGTCACGCGGTCGTACTCCGGATGACCAAGCACGAAAATGTTCTTTCCCTCTTCCGCCAGAACAAGGAAAATTCCTGCTTCCTTGGAATCCGCTAAAACCTGTAACTTTTCATTGGCAAGAATGTCTTCTTTGGACATTTCGGTATAACGGGAATGAGGTGCATAAAACACATCGTCAAAACCGCGCACCAACGGCTCTCTTCTGTGATATACCTCATGACGGTACACGCCGGAAAGCTTTTCGGATAAATCCAGTTTACGCACGCCATAGTGATAATGCAAGCCTGCCTGGGCTCCCCAGCAAATATGCAGGGTGGAGGTCACGTTGGTCTTGGACCAATCCATAATCAGCTTTAACTCTTCCCAGTAAGCCACGTCTTCAAAATCCATGGTTTCCACCGGTGCACCGGTAATGATGAGACCGTCAAACTTCTGGTCCTTTACATCTTCATAAGTAAGATAGAACGTATCCAGATGGCTGGTGGCGGTATTCTTGCCCACATAAGTTACGGTGGTTAAGAAGGTTACATCCAACTGCAATGGAGTGTTCGACAGGGAACGCATCAGCTGCACCTCTGTGTCCTCCTTCAGCGGCATCAAATTTAAAATAGCAATCTTCAGCGGACGGATATCCTGGCTCAGGGAGCGGTTTTCGTCCATCATGAAGATATTTTCATCTTCTAATATTTTCTTTGCAGGTAAATCGTTTTGTACTCTGATCGGCATTATTTTTTTCCTTTCGATTCAATGTTTCTTCAACATAACTTATCATATTTATTCCACCATGGCAAGAAAT
This sequence comes from Lachnospiraceae bacterium, assembly GCA_045593825.1. Classification (GTDB taxonomy): domain Bacteria; phylum Bacillota; class Clostridia; order Lachnospirales; family Lachnospiraceae; genus SIG299. The sequence continues at coordinate 14,916 of JAZNXI010000098.1, read as the reverse complement.
TCTTCTTCCGTAATAATCGGAATGCCCAATTCCTTGGCGGTTTTATTTTTGGACGAGGAGGACATATTGTCATTATTAATCAGATAATCCGTGTTCTTGCTGACACTGCCGGCCACCTTGCCGCCCCGTTCCTCAATATACGCTTTTAACTCATTGCGGTTTTTAAACTGAAAAACACTGCCGGTAACCACAAAAGTCTTCCCTTCTAAAGTTGCCTCGGCGGTACTTTCCGTTTTTTCCAACTGAATCTCAGCTAAAATATGGTCTAACTGCTGCTGATTATCTTCTTTAGTGAAGTAATCTACATACGCCTGGGCCATAACGTCACCGATACCATTGATTTCCGTCAATTCTTCTGCCGTTGCATGGCGGATTCTCTCCATATCTGCATCAAAGGCTTTTGTAATCAGCTTTGCGGTAGCCACACCGATATTTGGAATACCGATGGCATACAGCAGGCGCTCTGCTGTAGTTGTTCTTGCTTTTTCTATGGATGCTGTCAGATTCTCGTAAGATTTTTCTCCAAAGCCTTCCATATTCACAATAACATCCTTGTGCTTTGCCAGCTTAAACAGATCCGCCGGCTCCGTAAGAAAACCTTCGTTAATCCATTTTTCCATGGTAGCCTCGGAAAGACCTTCCATGTTCATGGCATCCCGGCTGACAAACAGGCTGAAGGATTTAATCTTCTTTGCCAGGCAGTCCGGATTCATGCAATACAACACCTTGACGTCACCTTCTGTGGAAACTTTGGTTTTCTTGCCGCATACCGGGCAGCTACACGGCGGTGTCGCTGTACCACTCTTGGTATGATTCACCGCAATTTGCGGAATAATCATGTTGGCCTTATATACTTCGATTTCATCCCCGATACCAAGCTCCAGACTCTCCATAATACTTACATTATGGATGCTGGCTCTGGACACGGTAGTTCCTTCCAGTTCCACCGGTTCAAAAATTGCCACCGGATTAATCAGTCCTGTTCTGGATGCACTCCACTCAATTTCCACCAGCTTGGTTTTTGCGGTTTCATCCTTCCACTTAAACGCAATGGAATCCCTTGGGAACTTGGCGGTTCTGCCAAGACTCTTGGAATATTCGATATCATCAAAGCAAAGCACCAGACCGTCAGACGGGAAATCGTTCTTTGCCACCTGTCCGGCAAAATAAGCCACCGCCTCGTGAATGGTATCTTTAGTCACCAATTTCTGCTCCACGCAGGTAAAGCCTAAGGACTTAATCCACTCCAGCTGCTCACTGCGGGTGGCAAACTGCATATCTTCCCCTACGGAAATCAGGGAATATACATAAAACAAAACATTACGTTCTGCCGTGATTTTATTATTTAACTGACGCACACTGCCACTGCACAAATTTCTAGGGTTCTTGTACTTTGCGGTCACATCCTCTATTTCCGCATTGATACGCTCAAATTCAGAGTAGGTGATAATAGACTCACCGCGAAGCACCAATTCACCCTTGTACGGAATCTTCACCGGAATATTCTTATAAACCTTAGCATTGTTGGTAATATTCTCACCGATTTCGCCGTTACCACGGGTCAAAGCTTTTACCAGTTCTCCGTTATTATAGGTAATTACGTTGGTAAGACCATCCATCTTCCAGGACAGCATACCTTCTTTATCGCCAAGAAATGCTGCCAAAGCATCCACATCTTTGGTTTTATCTAAGGAAAGCATCGGAGCCACATGACGCTCCTTCGGAAGCTCGGAAAGCACCTCGTATCCGGCATTTACCGTAGGACTCTGGGCCATGACAAATCCTGTTTCCTCCTCCAGGGCCTTTAACTCATCATATAGGGCATCATATTCAAAATTGCTCATAATTTCCCTGTTTTCCTGCTCATAGGCGTAATTTGCTTTATTTAACAGCTCTACCAGTTCTTCTATTCTCTGTCTTTTTTCCATGTTCTGCTTCTCTCTTTCTCTGCTTTTCCACCGCAGCCGGAAGTCCGGAGGAATTTTTCAGTACCGTCTGCAGTCTTGCCAGCTCACCTTCGGATAAATTCCGGTAGGTACCCGGCTTTAAATGTCCCAGCTGGATATGCATAATCCGCACTCTCTTTAAAGAAAGTACCCGGTAATCAAAGTACTCACACATGCGGCGAATCTGACGGTTCAGACCCTGGGTAAGGATAATTTTAAAACTACACTTGCCGGTCTGTTCGATGGTACAAGGCTTGGTTACCGTATCCAAAATCGGCACACCGCTGGCCATTCCCTTTAAAAATTCCGGTGTAATCGGTTTATTTACCGTTACCAGATATTCTTTTTCATGATGATTTCCCGCACGCAGGATTTTATTCACAATGTCGCCGTCATTCGTCAGGAGCAGTAAGCCTTCCGAATCCTTATCCAAACGTCCGATTGGATAAATTCTCTTTCCGTAATTTAAGAAGTCAATAACATTGTCCGGTTCCCTGGTATCCGTGGTACAAACTATTCCCACCGGCTTATAAAAGGCAATCAACACCTGATCTTCCTGCTTCTTTAATTCTTTTCCGTTAAAGGTTACCTTTTGTCCCGGAAATACACGGCTTCCCATTTCAGCCACCACACCGTCAATGGTAACCTTTCCCTGTTCAATAAATTTATCGGCCTCTCTTCTGGAACACACTCCCGCATCCCCAAGAAATTTATTAATACGAACGCCGTTTTCCTTATGCTCCGGCACTTCAAATTTTTTTCTGTTTCCCGCCATAAACTCTCTCCTCATTTACCTCGTGTTTTGTCGATTTAAAACCACATTTGGCGCATTTTAACCCATTATTTTAATAATAATGAAAAATTTGTGATTTGTAAAGACTGGTTCTTGAAATTCTCTCCCGGATAGGTTATAATATATCAGCATGTTGCTGTAGCTCAGGGGATAGAGCACTTGCCTCCGAAGCAAGGGGCCGCTGGTTCAATTCCAGTCAGCAACGCTAATTCCTTCAGCTGATGCTGAAGGAATTATTTTTCCAATCAACCGCAAATTGTATTAAGGGAGATTTTAATGAAAATTAAAAGAACAAAAAACTTATTGTACATATTTTCGTCTGTTATGGTACTGGGTCTTGCACTCATTTCCTTTGACGCACCGGGCCCTGCAAAGCAAACGGTTACTGTGCCTACAGTTGCTCCAACAAAGCAGCCGGAACACACGCCAACGCAGGAACCTACAAAAGCACCGGAACACACTGCAACCCCAACACCTACCCCAACCAACACACCAACTCCTACTCCGTCACCTACGCCTACCCCGTCTCTGGCACAGCTTAATGCAGCAATTGAAATACAGCCTGCCACCGACGACACCGGCACAGCATTAACCACCTTAATCACTGATTATTTAAATAACTACTATTCTAACGAAGACCTTCAGGTAAAAAAGCTCGACAACATTACCTGTTACTATAAAGAAGGCCTTGCCGGCGTAAACTACTTCGTTTATGTCTCTTATGATATTTTATACGAAGGAAGTAACGTTCCGGTTCCAACTCTGGAAGAATATCTGGTTGTCATCGAAGGAGAAACTGCAACAGTTCATACCTCCTCCGAAAACACCGATGTACAGGAAGCTTTACTTTTATCCCGTGCATCCAAATCAGTATCCGAGTTGTATATAAAAGAACTCATCCGCTGTTACATGAATGCCAAGCTGGCAGTTGATGACGCACTATTATCCACTTTAGTTACGGATTTCTCCTATTTGAATTTAGAAAAAATCCGCAAAACAACGGAGTATATTGAAGAATACAGCAATTTATCCTATATGATTTGTCAGTGTCCGGATACTGTTACCGATTTTGACTATGTGGTTTTTTTGGCATCCAGTTCAAAAATCGTAAACATCAACACTCCGGCACCGGGACTTGATGAGTATTTAATCTCTGTAGATGAAAATAATTATCCACGTGTTTTTTCCGGAGTTACCTCCGCAGAAAACGATGCTTATCGTATGGAATTACGCATGACAGAGGAATATAACACATTCTGTGACACCAAGGTATATAATCCTTTGGTGGAAGCCATGTTGTCCGATTCCAACTTAAAGGATTTTATTGAACGTCTCTATCTTGAAGAAGACTAAAATAAAAAGCATATCCCTCGTGAATTCCCCAACGGGAGCCACTCTGGGATATGCTTTTTTCATCCTATTTTTAGAATACTTTCATTCCGCTTAAAATTGCCTTCTTCGGTCCGATATATCTGTCATGGACTGCCACTTCTTTTGCAAGGCGGATACTGTTAAGAACCTCGCTAAGCTTTCCGGTAATGGAAATTCCGGTAACCGGAAGTGTTGTGGTACCATCATTATAGTAAGCAAGACGGACTTCACCGCCGATATAATCGTTATAAGCGTCTACCTGCAGGCCGGACATGGATACCACTTCCAGATATGGTGCCTTAGATAAGCACTTCGGGCAGGCGGTTCCCGGTTCTACGACAAGACATCCGAGATTACCGGTTGGCGTTTCGCCCAGGTACTGGCCATAGCGGTTGGAACCAAAGTAATTGATTACCTTTCCATCTTCCACAATCTTAATGTCGGTTAAGTTCATACCGTCACCATCAAACTTTGCACTGGCAATGTTGCCTTCTGCTTCACCCTTCATGGTAATAGTGATGGCATCGCCGGATAAATCCTTCTGAATCAAATCACCCTTACTGTGTACGTTGGATTTTGCATAGACTCTGTAATAGCCTAAGTCATACGCTAATGTAGAAAACAGTTCGGACAGTTCCAGCTTGTTTAAAATCACGGCACCGGAAATTTCTGTTTCCGGCTGCTTTGCTTCATGTCTTGCCTTTACTTCCCAGAGCTTTTCTTCAATTTCTGCGGTAATAACCGCCTCATTCATGGAATTGAAATTATACTGCTGGTACAATTCCACGCTTTCTTCCTTACCGTTGTAGGTTGGAATTGCTTCAACCATAGCGCTGTACTTTACCTGTGTCTTGTTTACACCGTTACTGTTTACCACGGTAATGGTGTTACGGTTCACAAATACCTCAACGGAATTAAGGGCTGTACCCTCTTCCGCTTCCGCTTTAAACACCGCATTTGCCACCACGCCAGCAATTTCATTTAAGGAATGGTCTGCAAAATTACTCTCCACCTGAAACTCACCTTCGCCGGCTTCCGGAAGTTCATAGGTTTTATTATCGATAAGCAGTGCCTTTTCCACCGCAGTTTCAATGAGCGCTTCCAGTTCTTCATCTGTGGTAGATGGGTACACAATAAAGGAGGAATCTCCCTTAAATTCGCCGTGCTTCACATACACGGTTACTTCTTTATCACAGGTGTTTGTTCTTCTTGTTGTCTCCAGCTTACCCTTTACAAAGAAAAGCTCATAGCTTTCCTTGCGGTTTAAGTTGATTTTGTATTCATCCACCTGCTTGTTCTTTTTCAAAAGTTCTGCTATATTCATCATCCTAACTTCACCCTAACCTTCAAAGCCGGACCGCCGTCGCTGTCGCGGACCCACTCCTTATAGCCCTTTCCGCAATGTCCTAAGCCGCTGATTTCAAAATCATCGGAAACCATGGAGATTGACTTTAATAAATCCGGCACATAGCCACTCATAACCACAGGAGATACCCAGTTGTCGGTAAGCTTGCCGTCCACAATTTCGATGCCGTATTCTGCCACGCACTGGATTGCCCAGTTTTTCGGGTCTTCCATGCCGTTGTTTGTTTCAAACAGCATGTATCCGTGGTCGATACTCTGAATCATATCCTCCAGCTTATCGGTGCCCTTCTCGAAAAAAGTATTGGTCATACGAGCGTATGCTTTTCTTCTGGTAGATTCTCTTCTGCCGTTTCCGGTTGGTGCTGTTCCAAGCTGGGTTGCGGATGCCAAATCAGAAAGTCCGGTTACTAAAATACCATCCTTGATAATCTGGGTATCGCCCGCAAGCACACCGTCATCATCAAAGAAGTAAGAAGCTACGCTTAACGTAGATGCGGCGCCATCTTTCATGTTGCAGATTGGGGATGCCACATAATCGCCCACATACTTCTTAGCCAGCGCTCTATCCTTCACAAACTGGTCCATTTCCACGCCGTGCCCAAAGGCCTCGTGGGCGATGAGACCGGTGATGGACGGAGCGGTAATTACATCATACACGCCCGGTTCAATCGGCTTTGCAAGAGTCAGCATATGGGCCTTTTTCACCAACTTATCCATATATGTAGGAAGTTTCTCCAGAACTACGGAAAGCTTTGGGTCGCCTTCGCTTTCAAAAGACTGGATGGTCTTTTCGTTCTCATTATAAATGGCTACGATAATTCCGCTTGCCCAGGTATAGTTCTGGTCCAATTCCCGGTTTTCGGAGATAAACAGTTTGGATACCTCCATCTTTCCAAGGCGCACCATGGCATTCAAAATATGCTCCGACTTGCCGGCCAATGTTTTACAGGTTTCCTTACAGAAATCAAGAAGCTCCTTGTCGGTATACTTTTCAAAATCGCCCTCTCTTACAAAGGATTTCACCAAAGGTTCGTCGGTAAGCACTACTTCGTCAATGGTATTTGTTTTTAAGGAATCCTCCAGCTTTAAAGACTCTGCAATATTCTTTGCCAACGCAGGAATATCTCCGGAAATATCATCCAGGGAATACTCGTAAAACTCCCGTCCGTTGCTCATTTTGATAACAAAGCCGCATTCCATATCAGAACCCGGATTGATGTTGGAAGTGTTGCTGTCCACCTGGATATCCGTAGCTTTAACATCCACACCCAGCACACTGACATACTGATAATTTTTCTTCAATTCCGCTACAAGCTGTTTTATTTCGCCGCGTTTGGAATCGAGATACTTTGAAAAACCCATGTCTTTTCTTTCCTTTCTATTTTAGTCCATAATGTTTTTTCACCGCATCGGAGCAGAACACCTTGCCCTTTACGTTGATTTCTTTAATTGTAGCAAACAATTTTTCCTCGTCGCAATCTTCATCAATAATCATGATTCCGTAGCCGGTGATAACTGTTTGCTGACCAATATTAAATCTTCTTTCCACCTCTTCCCCGCTCATACCGCACAAGCCCAAAAACCAAGTCGACATTTCGTTTGATTCCGCTTCTTTTTTGCTGATAATGCGGTCCAATGTGCTTTGCTGCTGTTGCAAGGCAACACGCAGGGCATGATTAATAAAATCACTCCGGTTGGAATAGTAACCGTTGTCCACCAACAAATCAATATTTGATAACGTGGACGAATTAATGTTGACAGACACTTTTTCGCTGTAGGTTTCGTTCGGCATTTCAAACCTCCCAATATCATTCTATACTCCAATTGGAGCATATTTAGAATATCATAATGCTATTTTTCTGTCAACATTAATATGACTTTTTGTTCCCATAAATCAAATATCACTACTGCTTTCTGGTATATTTCGTCCCTTCCCTCTTCATAATCCCTTCGGAAATCATGTCACGGCGGATGGTGCAATAATCTTCAAAAAATGCTTCTATCTTCTCGTTTACCTCGGTTTCTTCGTAAGTCTTCCCTACTTCAAATACTTTGGCAATCTCCTCTAAACAAATACGCTCTTTCTTACGCTGTGCCGGAATAGATTTAAGCTTTCCATATTCAAAGAACGCAGAAATCACCTTTTTCCGGTAGGCTTCTTCCCGCTGTTTCTGCTCGTCTGCCTCATCAGATTCTTCTTTAATAATATCCAAAATGTTGGTCATGAACACTTCCTTGCGGATGGAATACATGGTATAGTACTGTTCTTTTCTTGAAGTAACCGCCCCTGCATCCTCCAGCTTTTTTAAGTGAAAGGAAATGGTTGCCGGAGTAAGATTAAGCCGCTCGGCCAGCCGTTCCACATACATTTCCTCTTTTACCAGGGATTTTAAAATCTGCAGCCTGGATTTATCCGCCAGACATTTAAATAACTTAATTGCATCTGCTTCTAACATTTTTTCACCTGCTTTCTCACAACTTCCGTATCTTATCTTTTACTTCATTTAGTACCTGAAACTTGGTTTCTTCAATCAAAATCTTTTCCACATCGTTATGTAACTTTGCCTTCTCATAGGATTTTACCCAGTTCTTTGCAATGTTGTCAAGTCGCCCTATGTATTCTTCCCAAAGCTCCTTACCGCATTTTTCCTTTGCCACTACCTGAACTACAGTCAGGCAGATACCATAGATATTAGCCCGGATTTTTTGTAAGTTGGCCTCGTCCTTACACTCTGCAGCAATCAACTCCTGCTCTTTTTTGTTGGCAGTTTCTATGGAATTGTTTAAATACAACATAAAATTATTCATATCATTGTTCCTTCTTTTTTGATTTGATATTCATCTAATTAGATTGATTTTACTATACCACTTGCCATTATCCTTGTCAATATCCATTTTGATATTTATCAAATTAAATTTATGCGGTTATTTTTTCATCAAACTATAATAATTACACCTTAATTCACACACACTATCTTCCATGGAGGTGACACTTATGTACTCATTATGGTCAGAAACAGCTACGCTTCCTTCTTTTGAAGCATTGAATAAAAACCTTAAAACCGATGTACTCATCATCGGCGGCGGTATTACCGGAATCCTTACCGCCCACCACTTACAGCAGGCAGGGATAAACTATATCCTGGTGGAAGCAGATACAATCTGCAACGGAATTACCAAAAATACCACTGCCAAAATCACATCCCAGCATGGATTGATTTATCATAAAATTGAAAAAAAGTATGGCATAGATTCTGCCGGACTGTATTTGGAAGCAAATGAAAATGCTTTGTGTGAATACCGTAAGATTGCCAAAAAATTCTTATGTGACTTTGTGGATGAAACCAATTATGTCTATACGCTGACACGTCCTGATAAATTGGAGCGGGAACTTGATATTTTAAAGAAACTTCACTATCCTGCATCTTTTGCGGATAATCTTCCCCTGCCTTTCCATACCGCAGGCGCCGTGGCATTTCCAAATCAGGCAAAGTTCCATCCGTTAAAGCTTTTGGCAGAACTTGCAAAACCATTGCATATCTACGAGCACACCAAGGTACAGGAGCTCATAGGAACGCTTGCCATTACAAATCACGGTAAAATCTTTGCGGAGAAAATTATTGTTACTACCCACTTCCCGTTCCTAAACAAGCACGGCAGCTACTTTCTTAAAATGTACCAACACCGCTCCTATGTGCTGGCACTAAAGGATGCCCCAAAGCCGAAAGGCATGTACGTAGATGAAGCAGATAAGGGGCTTTCCTTCCGCACCCATCAAAACCTGTTGCTGCTTGGCGGTGGAGGACACCGCACAGGAAAACAAGGCGGTAACTGGAATGAACTTCGGAAATTTGTTTATGAAAACTATCCGGATGCTAAAGAGGTATATCACTGGGCCACCCAGGACTGTATGACTTTAGATGACATGCCATACATCGGACCATATTCAAAAAATACTCCAAACTTGTTCGTGGCTACCGGCTATAACAAATGGGGCATGACCTCTTCCATGGTAGCCGCACAGCTGCTCTGCAAATTGGTTCAGGAAAAGCATTCTCCTTACGAAAAAATATTTTCTCCTTCCAGAAGCATCCTGCATCCACAGCTACTGATAAATGGTATGGAATCTACCGTAAACCTGCTGACTCCAACGAAAAAGCGCTGTCCGCACCTTGGCTGCGCCCTAAAGTGGAACAAAGAGGAGCACACTTGGGACTGTCCTTGCCACGGCTCACGGTTTACCAAACAGGGCGAGGTAATTGATAATCCGGCTACGGATGATTTAAAAAAATAAAATATGCCATGTTGTTATCCATTAGAGATAGCAGCATGGCATTTGCATTATGTTCCGGATTTCCTTACTATTTTATTTTTCTGTAACAACATCCAGCCCCAGTTCCTGTGGCTGAAATCTTGGGCACACATTGTCCATAGAAACAATAACCGATGCCGCCAGTGTTGTTCCGATTTCTACTGCTTCTGCTAAAGACTTTCCGTAGGTAAGCCCTGCCGAAACACCGGCGCAAAATGCATCACCTGCTCCGGTGGTGTCTTTTACCTGCACCTTTTTCGCCGGACAAATACCTTTATTACCCAACAAATCGGCGTATACGGCACCTTTACCGCCCATAGTTACTACCATGGCAGGAATCTTCGCCCGCTGGATTTTCTCCGCAAGAATATCCCGCAGTTCCTCCGGCGTCTTTTCACTGTAATCGTCCAAAAACAGCATACCTGCTTCCTGCTCATTACAAATGAAGCAGTCAAATTTCTGAAAAAAGTCTCTTCGTTCAATGGCAATACTCATATTGGAAACCACGGCATACGTTTTTACACCATGCTTTTCTGCCAGTTCAAACACCTTTTTCACCGTGGCTTTATCAATATCAACCTCTAAAACTACGGAATCTGCCTTGGAAAAAATCTCATCGCCCTTTTCTTCCAGCATATCCAAAATCGGCAACAGATTCGGACGCTTGGAAATGGAACCCGCCACATTTCCGTCACTGTCAAACACCGCAAGCCAGGTACCCATACCATCCGGCCGCACCTGCACATACTCCGTATTTACTTTGTGGTTTTGCAGTTTGTGCACTACATCCGCTCCCATCGGCGTATCATCCACGATGCCAAGATAGGTAGGGCGAAGCTCCATATTTGCAATGTCCTCTACCACGTTTCTTGCCACGCCACCGTGAATATATTCAATTCTTCCGGCATTTCTGCCGTCCGGAATATAGGTGTCATTCGGAAAACCCTTAATGTCCACAAATGTGGCACCGATTACTACGATTCCCATACTTTTTCCTCCGATATCTATTTATAACTTGTTTTTTTCGTGCTATAATGCTATAGATTAGTATACCACAAATTTGTTGATTCGTATATAAATACTTTGATTTACATAAGGAGAACAAACCATGCCGATTATAGAAATCACCGACTTTAACGCTCCGGAGTTGGATATCTTTGCAAGACTCAAAGAAAACCAGTTACAGCACTATTTTGAACCTGCACCGGGTCTTTTTATTGCCGAAAGTCCAAATGTTATCCTTCGGGCCTTAAATTCCGGCTGCATACCATATTCTATTCTTGTAGAATCATCACAACTTGATAAAGAAGCCAAAGAAATCATTACCCGTTGCGGTGATATTCCGGTTTATACCGCGCCCTTTAATGTATTAACCAAGCTTACCGGATTTCAGCTTACCAGAGGTCTGCTTTGCGCCATGTACCGCCCCGCCCTTCCAAGCGTAGAGGAACTTTGCAAAAAAGCAAGACGTATCGCAGTGTTGGAAAATGTAATGAATCCTACCAATGTAGGAGCCATCTTCCGTTCCGCAGCAGCACTTGGCATGGATGCCGTGCTCCTCACCTCCGGCTGCAGCGACCCTCTGTACCGCCGTTCCGGCCGTGTCAGCATGGGTACCGTGTTCCAGATTCCATGGACATACTTTCCGGCAGACAAAACAAAAAAAGAAGTTTCTGCCCAAACAGAAACCTCTTCCGATAACTATGTTATGAAATTAAGAGAGCTTGGCTTCACCACCGCAGCTATGGCTTTAAAAGAAGATTCTACTTCTGTAGACAACCCTATTTTCCAAACCTGCGACAAACTGGCTGTTATCCTTGGTACCGAAGGCGAAGGTCTCTGTAATGAAACCATTAACGCCTGCGATTACACTGTAATGATTCCAATGGCACATGGCGTAGATTCTTTAAACGTGGCTGCAGCAAGTGCTATAGCCTTCTGGACATTAGCAAAATAATACCCACTTCAGAACCGCTTACGCTGAAGTTCTGTTCGTGGGTATATTTTGCACAACTATTTTATAGTCACTTTTTTTTGTGTACATTTCTTATTGTTTTTTTCTTTTTCGGTGCGTCGGATTTTTTGTTTCCTGCAACATTCTTTGCACCGGAATTTTTTCCTGCCTGAGGCTTTCCTGTATTCTTTCCGCCCTTTCCGGTGTTCTTACTTCCAGTGTAATTCGGGCCACCATAACCGCCCCTTCCCTCCTTCGGACGGATCAGGCAACGCTTGTCGTAGCCGATTAAATCTTCTCTACCCGCCAGTTTAAGCGCTTCTAAAACCAAATCGTAATTCTTTGGATTGCGATACTGAATCAGGGCACGCTGCATTGCTTTTTCGTGCGGAGATTTTGGCGTATATACTTCCTTCATGGTGCGAGGGTCCAGACCGGTATAGTACATACAAGTGGAAATGGTAGACGGGGTCGGATAGAAATCCTGCACCTGCTCCGGCATGTAGCCAAGGTCTCTAAGGTATTCCGCCAGCTTTACTGCCTCTTTAATGGTGGAACCCGGATGGGAAGACATCAGGTAAGGCACCACATACTGTTCCTTACCAAGCTTTGCGTTAGTCTGCTTATATTTCTTAATAAACGCCTCGTAAACGGAGTTTTCCGGCTTTCCCATCATAGATAACACTTCATCGCAAATATGCTCCGGTGCCACCTTTAACTGGCCGCTGATGTGATGCTCACACAGTTCCTTAAAGAAGGTATCATCTTTATCTGCCATCAGGTAGTCGAAACGGATACCGGAACGGATAAACACCTTCTTCACCTTCGGAAGCTCTCTGAGTTTACGGAGCAGCTTTAAATAATCCGAATGGTCTATCTCCAAATATCCGCAAGGCTTAGGGAACAAGCACTGCTTATTCGGGCACACCCCCTTGGTCAGCTGCTTTTTGCAGGCCGGGGCTCTGAAGTTTGCAGTAGGACCGCCCACATCATTTATGTAGCCCTTAAAATCCGGATCCCATTGGAACGCCTTTGCTTCCTCTAAAATAGATTCGTGGCTTCTGGTCTGGATAATTCTTCCCTGATGAAAGGTCAGGGCACAGAAACTACAGCCTCCAAAACAGCCGCGGTTACTTACTAAACTGAATTTTAATTCCTGAATAATCGGAATGCCACCCTTTTCCTCATAACTTGGGTGATAATTTCTCATATAAGGAAGTGCATAAATCCGGTCCATCTCCGCCTGGGTTAAAGGTTTTGCAGGAGGATTCTGCACCACATATTCGTTATCGGAGTACTTTTCTACCAGACGCTTTCCGGAGAACGGGTCGGTGTTGCAGTACTGGGTATAAAAGCTTTTCGCAAATGTTTTCTTATCTGCCAAAATTTCAGGAAAAGACGGAAGTTCCAATGCATCATATACGGAATTCAGGGAATTTGTCTTATATACCGTGCCATTGATAAAGGTAATATCCTTCACATCCAGTCCGCTGTTTAAAGCATCTGCAATCTCTACGATGGACTTTTCGCCCATACCGTAGGAAATCAAATCTGCCTGGGAATCCAGCAAAATGGAACGTTTTACCTTGTCACTCCAATAATCATAATGGCCAAGACGGCGCAGGGATGCCTCGATACCGCCGATAATAATCGGCATCTGCTTATATACCTTGCGGATTAAATTACTATATACAATAGTAGCTCTGTCCGGTCGCTTACCAATCTCTCCTCCCGGTGTATAAGCATCGGTATGACGGCGCTTTTTTGCCACCGTATAATGATTTACCATGGTATCCATATTTCCGCCGGAAACAAGGAACCCAAGGCGTGGTGTACCAAGAACCGTGATACTCTTTTCATCCTTCCAATCCGGCTGGGAAATAATTCCCACCTTATAGCCATGGCTCTCTAACACTCTGCTGATAATAGCAGGACCAAAAGACGTGTGGTCCACATAAGCATCACCAATAACATATACAAAGTCGCACTGTTCCCAGCCACGCTTTTCCATATCTTCTCTGCAAATCGGTAAAAAATCTTTCATCTCTTATTTCTCCACAATATTATTCAGCCAGATTCCCTTCTTTAAAAGGATAAATCCAACTATACTCTTAATAATTTCAATTCCCTGGCACAGGGCATATACCACTTCAATCCGCCAATCGGTAAAACGGCTGATACAGAAGGCAAACGGGATGGAAACCACCCACATAAAACCACTGTCAAACAAGAAAGTAATGATGGTCTTACCACCGGACCGTAGGGTAAAATACGCCGCATGTAAAAAGGCATGCTGCGGCATAAACAAAGCTGCAATGATAATAAAGTTTTTGGCATATTCTTTTACATCTGCCTCCGTATTGTAAAGCTCAGGAAATAATGGAGCCAATGCAATCACAATAACAGCCATTACAAGACAACTCGCAACAGAAAATGCAATAAGTTTACGGTCGGTGTCCCTTGCTTCCTCCATTTTTCCTGCACCAAGCAGCTTACCAACTACAATGGCTACCGAATTACCCAGTGCCATAAAAGTAATATTGAATAAATTGATAATGGTATTGGAAATGTTCATGCCTGCCACAACTCCAAGACCTCGTACGGAATAACACTGCAGCAGCATTGCCATACCAAGCGACCACAATGCCTCATTGACAAGCAGAGGTGTACCCTTTTTGAGGATTCTTACCATTAAATCGCCCGGAATCATCAGACTCTTATATGCTCCCACAATGTATGGGTTCTTCTCTTTGTGTCGATGAGTCCACCAAACCACAATAAAGCATTCCACAAATCGTGAAGTTACCGTAGCAATGGCGGCTCCTACAACACCAAGTGCCGGTGCACCAAAATTACCGAGAATTAAAATATAGTTTAATACCAGGTTTACAAATACCGCAATTACTCCAGCAATCATCGGAAGCACTGCTTCACTGATTTCACGCAGGGTACTGGCATAAATCTGTACAGCCACAAACGGCAGAAATCCCACCAGCATAATCTGCAGATACTGCATGGCATAATGTAAAGTTTCTGCGTTGGCAAGGGCAGAATTGCTCTCATCCAGATATAAAGAAATCAAAGGTTCTCCATACATGGAAAAAATCACCGCACCGATTGCAGTAATTACAAATCCGATTACTAATTTAAAGCGGAATACATACCGCAAACCATC
>JAZNXI010000097.1:0-11743 GCA_045593825.1 Lachnospiraceae bacterium | reverse complement strand
TGACACAGAATAGGTCCGGAGCCAGGGAAGCAATGGAGATGTGCTCCAAATCATCCATAACCAGACGATCATAAATTTCGTCGGAGAAAATCATTAACTGGTGTTCTCTTGCAATGGCAACAATCTGCTCCAAGATTTCCTTTGGATACAGGGCACCGGTCGGGTTGTTCGGGTTGATGATAACAATAGCCTTGGTGCGGCTGGTTACTTTCTTTTTTATATCGTTAATATCCGGATTCCATTCGGACTGCTCATCACAAATATAATGAACTGCCTTACCGCCGGCGAGGGTTACACATGCGGTCCAAAGTGGGTAGTCCGGAGAAGGAATCAGTACTTCATCGCCATCGTCCAAAAGTGCGGACATACTTAAGTTGATGAGCTCGCTGACGCCGTTGCCGGTATAAATATCATCCATGGTTACGTTTGGAATATTTTTAATCTGCGCATACTGCATAATAGCCTTTCTGGCTGCAAAAAGACCTTTGGAATCGGAGTAGCCTTCGCAGTCGGTTAACTGACGGCGCATATCGTAAATAACTTCGTCCGGGGTACGGAAACCGAATGGTGCAGGGTTACCGATGTTAAGCTTTAATACCTGGGTACCCTCGTGCTCCATGCGTGCGGCTTCTTCTACAACCGGGCCTCGTACGTCGTATAATACATTTTCAAGTTTGTTGGATTTTTTGAATTCTCTCATGCTGCTGCCTTCTTTCTTGCTGTTTAAATTGAACTTTTCTGTTGTGTTTTCTTTTGTTTTGTTTTCCGCCGGTGCGCCATCGCTTTTGCCCAGTAACCAGTCTGGTTTCACCTCAAGAACATCCGCTAAAAACTGTAAAATTTCTTTTCTTGGAACGGTTTTTCCGGACACGTACTGGCTGATGTGGCTTTTGCCGAGTTTTATGCCTTTGTCTTCCGCCAGACGTACCAGGTCAACCTGCTTTATCTTTTTTTGCTGTAACAATTCGTTTAATCGGGTTGCGAAAATTGAACTTTCCATGGAGCTCTCCTTTCTACAATAAGTTTTCTGGGATGATTATACAACGTAATCCTAAAAAGTTCAATATATATTTTGCTAAAAAGTTCAATTTTACTATCTTTCATCTAGAAAGATTACAGAAAGTTCAATTTCTTGCTTTTCTTGACGTTGTCGCTAATTCATGATAAACTAATTAGTTGTGATAAATAGAAATGAGGAAAAGAAGAAATTTATGAGATTTGATGAAATGGAATTACAGGCACCGATTCTTCGTGCCGTACAGGAAATGGGATTTGAGGAAATGACACCGATTCAGGCAGAAGCCATTCCGGTAGTCATGGAAGGAAGAGATATTATCGGACAGGCCCAGACCGGAACAGGTAAAACCGCAGCCTTTGGTATTCCGATGCTGCAGATGATAAATCCAAAGAGCAGGGCCCTGCAGGCACTGGTTCTTTGTCCAACCAGGGAGCTGGCTATTCAGGTAGCAGAAGAAATCAGAAAGCTGGCTAAGTTTTTACATGGCATCAAGGTGCTTCCGATTTACGGCGGCCAGGATATCAATAAACAGATTCGTTCTTTAAAGGGCGGCGTACAGATTGTTATCGGTACACCGGGCCGTGTGATGGACCATATGCGCCGTCACACATTAAAAATGGATCAGGTGAAAATGATTGCACTGGATGAGGCGGACGAAATGTTAAACATGGGCTTCCGTGAAGATATTGAAACCATTTTGCAGGACCTGCCGGAAGAACGCCAGACATTATTGTTTTCCGCAACCATGCCAAAGCCGATTATGGACATTGTGGCTAACTATCAGAAGGATGCCGCTTTAGTAAAGGTGGTAAAGAAAGAACTGACCGTTCCTAAAATTGAACAATATTATTATGAAGTAAGACCAAACACCAAGCTGGAGGTACTTTGCCGTCTGCTTGATATGTATGACCCAAAGCTTTCCCTGGTGTTCTGTAATACAAAAAAGCAGGTGGATGAACTGGTTTCTGCCCTGCAGCTCCGCGGCTACTTTGCAGAAGCCCTGCACGGTGATTTAAAGCAGGTGCAGCGTGACCGTGTTATGGAAACCTTCCGTAGTGGTAAAACCGATATTCTGGTAGCAACGGATGTGGCAGCCAGAGGTATTGACGTAGATGATGTGGAAGCGGTGTTTAATTACGACATTCCGCAGGATGATGAATATTATGTGCACCGTATCGGAAGAACCGGACGTGCAGGAAGAACCGGAAGGGCATTCAGCTTTGTGGTAGGCCGCGAAATCTACAAGTTAAAGGATATTATGCGGTTTTGTAAAACCAAGGTGCATTTGCAGCCGATTCCTTCTTTAGATGATGTCAGTGCCATCAAGGCGGAAAAAATCATGGATAAGGTAATCGAGGTTATTGAAAACAACGATTTGGAAGATATGCTCCGCATCATTGAAGATAAAGTGAACGAGTTTGATATTTCCTCCCTGGAAGTGGCGGCAGCCTTTTTGAAAATGCAGATGGGCGATGCGGATACAACACTTGAGCAGGGGGCCGGCATGGAATTCGGTGACACCGGAGCAGAAGCCGGAATGGTACGTCTGTTTATTAACTTAGGTAAAAAGCAGAAGGTTCGTCCGGGCGATATCCTTGGTGCTATTGCCGGAGAAACCGGCATGCCGGGCAAGTTAATCGGCAGTATTGATATGTATGATAAATATACTTTTGTTGAGGTTCCGAGGGAATATGCGGCAGAGGTAATCCAGGTAATGAAAAATGCCAAGATCAAGGGCAAGAGCATTAATGTGGAGCCGGCAAACAAGAAGTAATTTGTGTATAAGAATAAGAACGAAAGGAAATTTTAAATGTTAGAACGTGTTAAAAAGTTATTCAAGGCAACGGATATGACCGTTGGTGAACCATGGAAGCAGATTGTTATGTTTACCTTGCCAATGCTGCTTGGTAACATTGCCCAGCAGTTATACAGCACGGTGGACAGTATCGTGGTTGGTAAGTATGTAGGTGATAATGCTTTGTCTGCGGTAGGAAGCTCCGCACCGATTTTGAACTTACTGCTGGTATTGTTTGTTGGTATCAGTATGGGTGCAGGAATCCTGGTAGCCCAGTACTTTGGTGCTAAGCAGAGAGAAGAACTTTCTTATACCATTGGTAACTGTATTACCCTGACTGCCATTGCGTCTGCTATTATTATGGTTTTAGCGCTTATTGTTGCCAGACCGATGCTGGTAATGTTGAAGACACCGGAAAGCATTATAGACTGGTGCCATGAATATCTTCTGATTTTATTGGTTGGCTGCATAGGCAGTGCTTATTACAACATTCTCGGCGGTATTCTCAGAGGTCTCGGAGATGCATTCTCCTCCCTGGTTTACCTGTTGGTGGCAACGGTAATCAACATCATTTTGGATTTGTTGTTTGTGGCGCAGTTTAACATGGGTGTTGCCGGTGTGGCGTGGGCTACCATTATTGCCCAGACGGTTTCGGCACTGCTTTGTTATCGTCGTCTTACCAAGATGATGGAGCATTTTGACATGGGCATTAAGTATATGAAGCTCAACAAGAAGTATTCCCTTGGCGTAATCAAGCTTGGTTTGCCGTCCGGTCTGACCCAGGCAATTATGTCTATGGCTATGATTACGGTGCAGTCCTTAACCAATAGCTTTGGTGAAATGTTTATTGCGGCCAATGTTATTGTTATGCGTGTGGATGGCTTTGCCATGCTGCCAAACTTTTCCTTTGGTACAGCCATGACTACCTATGCGGGACAGAATGTAGGCGCCGGTAAAAAGGACAGGGTTATCAAAGGTGCCAAGCAGGGGACTCTTGTGGCAGTAGCAACCTCCACGGTGATGACAGGACTTATTTTAATTTTTGGTAAGCAGTTAATGGGAATCTTTACAGATACCAAGGAATTGGTAGAATTAAGCCGCAGCATGATGGGCATTATTGCAGCAGGATATATTGCCATGGCGGTAACCCAGAGCTTATCCGGCGTTATGAGAGGTGCGGGCGATACCTTAACACCAATGTGGATTTCTCTGTTTACTACCGTTGGTGTCAGAGTTCCGTTGGCATACTTATTGGTACATATGAGTAAAACACCGGAGCTTCCGCTGGGTGACCAGAAATTTGTATTTGTATCCCTGTTATGTTCCTGGTTACTTGGTGCAGTGGTAACAACAATTTTTTACTTAAGAGGAAAATGGAAGAAGATTGCATTTGCGGAAGCAATTGTGGAAAAATAAAGAGGAAACTGTTATGGTACACTGGGGAAAGGAAAATGTCATATTGGTAAAGCCGGATGCTTCCTTTGCCGGGGAAATCCGTTCCTACCGGGAAGAAATGCTGTTGGCGGGAAGTTCCATGGATGGTACCGGAGCCTTGCGCCGGATGGAAGACCCTATAGAATGGTTGAAGCATAATGCAGCAATGGAGAATCCGGAAAACGTGCCGGAAAACAAAGTTCCTGCCACCCAGTTTGTATTAACGGATACAGACACCGGAAGGATTTACGGTATGCTTCAGGTGCGGCATGAGCTAAATGAATATCTGCAGAAATTTGCGGGACACATCGGTTATTCCGTCCGTCCTACAGAACGCAGAAAGGGCTATGCCAAAAAGATGTTAAAGCAGGCACTTATCTACTGCCGGGAAGTTTTAAAACTGGACCGGGTAATGGTGTCCTGTCTGGTAGAAAATGAAGCCAGCCGCAGAACGATTCTATCCTGCGGCGGAGTGTTTGAAGAGAAGGTATATGAACACATCGAGAATGTGTGGCTGGAAAAATATTGGATAACATTATGATAGGAGGTTTACTATGAAGAATTATGCGTTGATTACCGGTGCCAGTGCGGGCCTTGGAACAGAATTTGCAAAGCAGCTGGCAGACAAGGGCTATAAGCTGATTTTAACCGCCAGAAGAGAAGAAAGATTAAAGTCTCTTGCAGAAGAGCTTCCTGTGGAATGTGTGATTATTCCCGCAGATTTGTCCCGGAAAGAAGAATGTCTGCGTCTGTTTCATTTGATTAAAGATTATAAGATTGATATTTTCATTAACAATGCCGGTTTCGGCGACTGCAATTCTTTCCTGGAAAGTGAACTTGACATGGAGCTTGATATGGTGGATGTAAATATTAAGGCCATGCATATCCTGTTTAAGAAGATGCTGCAGAAGATGCACAAGGAAAACAGAGGCTATATATTAAATGTTGCTTCCTCTGCGGGGCTGCTTCCGGCAGGACCTTACATGGCAACTTATTATGCGACTAAGGCATATGTTTCCAGTTTAACTCAGGCTGTAGCAAGAGAGCTGAAGGAAATGGACAGCAGGGTTTATGTAGGTGCCCTTTGTCCGGGACCGGTAGATACCGAGTTTTATGACGTGGCAAATGTGGAATTTACTTTAAAGGGAATTTCTGCAGAGTACTGCGTAGAATATGCTATTAAGCAGATGATTAAGCGTCAGACGGTTATTGTACCAACCTTGTTTATGAAGGCGTCCACCACTATGGGACGTATTGCGCCAAGAGATTTGGCTATTAAAATCACATCCGGACAACAACGGAAAAAGTTAGGTAAATAAATACAGAGGAAAAAGGAGGAAGGAGGTGCGTAGGTGAAAAAGTGGATTCCGTTCCTGGTAATTATATTTAGTATTTGCATGGTTGGTGTTTTTGAGAGCATAGAGCAAAGAAAGGCGGATACCCAGGCGGTCACACCGACGATGTCCCCAACCCCCACTTTCACACAGGCGTCGACGGCAACCTTGACGCCGACTCCCAGCCCTACACCGACGCCAACATTAACGTCAACACCAACACCATCACCAACACCTACTTCGACGCCTACTCCTACTCTGACACCAACGCCGACACCGACTCCGACCCCGGAACCGCTGGACATCACAGTATGTTTTGCAGGAGACATTTCTCTTGCAGATGATGCCGTAACGACAGCGCAATGGGAAAAATCAGACAAGGATTTAAGCAGATGTATTTCGCCGGAGCTTCTGGAAATAATGAACGCTGCGGATTTGATGTGTGTGAATAATGAATTTACATTCACTGAAAGAGGTACACCATTAAAAGGGAAATCCTATACCTTCCGGGCAAAACCGGAGAGGGTTTCGCTTCTTTTAGAAATGGGTGTGGATGTGGCGTTGCTTGCCAATAATCATGTGTTTGACTATGGCAAGGAATCCCTGTTAGATACTCTTGATACATTAGAAGCAGCAAATATCGGCTATTTTGGTGCGGGAAGAAATTTAGAGGAAGCCATGAAACCATATTATGTGGAAGTGGATGGGATTACCATTGCTTTCGTGGCGGCATCCCGGGCAGAAAAAAATAAAATGACACCCCAGGCTACGGAAGATTCTCCGGGAATTTTAAGATGCTATGATACGGAACTTTTTTTGGAAGTGATTAAAGAAGCGGATGCCAATGCAGATATTGTGTTGGCCTGTGTTCACTGGGGTACCGAGTACAGTACCGTGCTGGAAGAGGTGCAGCTGACCACCGGAAAGCTTTATCTGGATGCCGGAGCAGATGCTGTTATCGGTTCTCATTCCCACTGTTTGCAGGGGATGGAGTTCTATAACGGTAAGCCGATTATTTACAGTCTCGGTAATTTCTGGTTTAATAAAAGAACGCTGGATACTATGCTGTTGATTTTAAAAATTACAGGGGAACGGGATAATCCCAAGATAGAAGTGGCAGTGATTCCGGCATTGCAAAAAAACAATTGTACTGTTATACTGACAGAGCAGGAAGAAAAAGAAAAGTTATTTCGACAGTTGGAAGAAATTTCGATTAATGTTATAATTGATTCTGAAGGAAATGTGAAACAGTAAATATCAGGGAGATAATTTATGGGACACAGCAGAAGAGTAGCCCGGGCATATGAAAATAATCTTTTGATTACATATGACCGTGTAGAGAAAAAATTTAATTATCCGGCAAAAGCAGGGGAATTCTTTGCGGGTAAATTCGATGGACGTTCCTTATGGCAAATTTTCCGGGAAGATGAATTAGCAGAGGAATTGCCAATCCGAAAAATGGAAGAAAAGTTTCATGAACTTCTTGCATCGGAAAAACAGGAGGTTTTTTTCGGAGAGGTATATTTAAAAGGAGCAGATGGAGTTCGACGTTGGTATTGCATCGGTTATGCCATTCCGATTCCGGGTGGTCCGATGACCATTACCTTTACAGACATTCAGGAAGAACTTGCCGAAATTGAAAGAAGCGGTCGTGACATGCTTACCGGTCTTCTTCAGCATAACGCATTTTGTGATGCGATAGAAGATGTTCTTCGTAGGGATGAAAAGGGAATTCTTGCCGGAGAATATGCTCTGGTTTGTTTTGATGTGCTCCGTTTTAAAGCCGTGAATGATCTTTTCGGTAATGTAGAGGGTGACCGGCTGTTAAAGCATATTGCCGCTGCATTGGAAAACGTTTTAAAACCGGAAGATTTTAGCTGCCGTTCCAATTCGGACCGTTTTCTCTTTTTTACCAAAACATCCGGCAAGGACTTGGGTGTTTTGATAGATACTTTGATGGAACGGATTTCAGAATACGATTTACCGTTTGAAATTATGTGTAACATGGGTATTTATGTAACCTGTGATTCGGTACTTCCGCCGGGCATGATGATTGACCGTGCGTTACTTGCCCAGTCCACCATCAAGGGAAGTTATACTGTTAAAGTAAGTTATTATCAGGAATCCTTACGTGCTGCCATGCTGACGGAGCAGGATATTTTAGCTATTGCCGGTACAGCATTGGAAGAAAAGCAGTTTGTATTATATTATCAGCCGCAGTATAATCATGCGGATGGAACCATTATCGGTGCAGAGGCGTTGGTACGTTGGAAACATCCGGACAGAGGCCTTATTTCTCCGGGTATTTTCATTCCGATTTTTGAAAAGAACGGTTATATTTCAAAGCTTGACTTTTATGTGTTTGAACAGGCCTGTGATTTCCTGCACCGCTGTAAGGAACAGGAATTGCCGATGATTCCGATTTCCACCAATTTCTGCCGTCATGATATCTTCCTGACTGATTTTGCGGATAAACTGGAAGATATTAGAAAGCGTTATGATGTTCCGGCAAATTATCTACGGGTAGAAATTACGGAATCTGCTATTATGGGCAGTAATGAGCAGGTAAATGAAATGATTAAGCGCCTGCACAAATATGGTTATATCGTAGAAATGGATGACTTCGGCAGTGGATATTCTTCCTTAAATGTGCTGAAGGACATTGAAATGGATATTATTAAGCTGGATATGTTATTCCTGTCTGAAGAGACCAACAACAGCCGCGGAGGTACTATTTTAAGTGCGGTGGTCCGCATGGCAAAGTGGCTTCAGGTACCGGTTATTGCCGAAGGTGTAGAAACCTTAAAGCAGGCAGATTTCCTGCGCAGTATCGGTTGTAACTATATCCAGGGATACCTGTATTCCAGACCGTTGCCGGAAGAACAGTATGTAGAACTGATTACCGGAAGTATAGTCAGCAATTTGAATCAGCAGATGCACATGGAAAATTTACATTCCGGCGATTTTTGGAATCCGAAGTCCCAGGAAACCCTGATTTTCAGTAATTATGTGGGTGGTGCAGCGATTTTTGACTATCATAACGGTAGACTGGAAATTCTTCGGGTAAATAAAAAATATCTTCGTGAAATGGGAATGAATCTTACGGAAAAGGATGTTATTGAAACGGATCTTTTATCCGCTTTTGACGAAGAAAATAAAAAGATTTATATTAACATGCTGGAGCGTGCCATTGAAACTATGGAAGAGCAGGAATGCGATACCTGGCGCACTATGTTCTCCCGTTGCTGCGGCGAAGAACATATTTGTATCCGTAGCAGTGTGCAGGTAATCGGTAGGAGCGAGGGCAGTTATTTATTCTATGCGATGGTTCATAACGTAACCAACGAGATGAAGCATTACCATGAACTGCTTCAGAGTGAACGTCGTTTTAAGATGGCCAGTGAGCAGATAAATATCTATTATTGGGAGTATGATATTGCTACAAAAGAAATGCGTCCATGCTTCCGCTGCATGCGGGATTTAAATCTTCCGCAGGTGCTTAAAAATTATCCGGAAAGTGCGTTTGAACGCGAAATCTTTCCACCGGAGGTTCATGAATTTTACCGTGACTGGCATCGTCAGATTGAGGCCGGTGTGCCTAAACTGGAAGCAGTACTTCCGTTAACCAAGAGTCGTGTTCCTTTCCGGGTTCGTTATACAACCGAGTTTGATGATGCAGGCCGTCCAATAAGAGCATATGGTTCGGCAGCCTTAGTTGTGGATGGTGAAAAATAGTGAAAAAAAATCTCTCGTGAAAACTCACGGGAGATTTTTTGTTAAATTTAGATATGAATGTCGTTCTTTAACCAGTCAAGAACTTCTTCTACGGTAGCGAAGTGGCCTTCGGTTACGCCTGTTTGGGAACGTTCGGTATTCTTCTGGGCCTGAACCTTTAACATGATGCTCTTACCTTCTGCAAAGCCGAATGCCTTACAGCCTGCGTCTACAAATGCCTGAGTCATGTGAACCAGCTGGGTGCCTTCTGCCGGGGAAACCGGACTCATCTGGGAGCAGTCGGCAATGTATGCCCAACCGCTGGAATTCCATGCTTTTGCCTCATTTAATACGGTTTCTTCGAGCCATTTTAATTCATCGATGTTTGTTTTTCCTACCCCTGCGGAAAGAACAATGTGTCTGCCGGAAATGGTTTCTACAGACTGGGCTCCGTTTTTCTTT
The DNA here is from genome assembly GCA_045593825.1 of Lachnospiraceae bacterium. GTDB lineage: Bacteria > Bacillota > Clostridia > Lachnospirales > Lachnospiraceae > SIG299. Next base: position 1,986 of record JAZNXI010000097.1, on the reverse strand, counting down.
GCCATAATAACTTCTCCTTCTTATGTATGTTTTTAGGCATTGGACAAATAGTTCCGAATGCTGAACTATATTATAGCATAGTAGAGGGAATTGTTCAAGATGGTGTCTAGTTGTGCCATTCGGAATCCGCTTCGCTACTTCCTCATGGATGGCGGTCGGCCAGACAGTTACGCTGTTAAAATGGGTTATAAACAAATATTTCGCTTTGACGCTATTTCGCATGACAGTACTGTCATGCGAGGACTTCGTCCTTTACGAAGACAAATATAGAAACGCCCGTGTGAACAAGCTCACCGGGCGTCCTTACATTTGTCTTCTATAGCGTCTTCGCTATGCTATGAATGCGTAATATTGTATTAGCCGAAGTATCTGCTTAATAAACCTTCAAATGCTTTACCATGTCTTGCTTCGTCGCGTGCCATTTCATGCACTGTATCATGGATAGCGTCAAGGTTTAATTCCTTGGCTCTCTTAGCCAGGTCAAACTTACCTGCTGTTGCACCGTTTTCTGCAGCAACTCTGAGCTCTAAGTTCTTCTTTGTGGAATCAGTTACCACTTCACCGAGTAATTCTGCGAACTTTGCAGCATGCTCAGCTTCTTCCCAAGCTGCCTTTTCCCAGTAAAGACCGATTTCAGGGTAACCTTCTCTGTGAGCTACTCTTGCCATTGCCAGGTACATACCAACTTCGCAGCATTCGCCTTCGAAGTTAGCGCGTAAATCCATAAGGATATCTTCACGAACGCCCTTTGCTACGCCTACAACGTGTTCTGCTGCCCAGGACATCTTTTCATCCTGCTTGTTGAACTTTTCTGCGCCTACGTGGCATACCGGACATTCTGCCGGAGCCGCATCACCTTCATGAACATAACCACAAACACTACATACATACTTTGCCATAATAAAAATCCTCCTTGTTTTCAAATAATTTATATGCTTCTTTTTGTTTTTCTTTCTTGTAACAAAATCAGTAATTGTTACTGATTTGATATTATCATAAGTTTTCTTGTTTGTCAACACCTAAATTAGTAATTTTTACTATTTTTATAACAGTTCAGCTACATATAAGTTTTACATTCCGGACATTTTCCGTTAAATAAAACGGTATGGCCTTCGATAACACCGTCAAAGCCGGCGGCCGCTAAAACGTCGATGTGGTTCATTGGTTCGATATCTAAGTCGATAACCCTGCCGCAACCGTTACATAAGAAGTGGTAGTGGGGCTTTGGGTTGCCGTCGAACCGGTCGGAACCGTCTCCACAGGTTAAACGGAGGATTTCTCCCTCGTCTGCTAAAAGATTTAAGTTACGGTATACTGTGCCGAGACTGACGTTAGGGTAGTTGATACGGACATTGGTATAAACCGTTTCGGCAGTGGGGTGCTCCTTAGTACTGCACAGATAATCGATGATTGCCTGGCGCTGTCTGCTGAATTTAACACCTGCCATAGAAAACCTCCTTTCAAAACAATAATGATAATTGTTACTATTATTATAATCAATGATAAAGAATCTGTCAATATATTACTGATAAAAATTCTCAATGATTTCCTGTATTTCATGGCTTTTTTAGGCTGTTACCGTTGTGTCAACACGCAATTTTTCAGATGTTGCTTTCCTTATTTGCCGGTTTGAAGTACAATGAGGTTGCTGCAGCAAGTACGACAAAGAAAGGAATGACAGTTATGGCTGAGTTTGGAGAAAACTTAAAAAGAGTAAGAGAAGAAAAAGGACTGACGCAACAAACCTTGGCAGATAATTTATTTGTGACACGACAGGCGGTATCCCGTTGGGAAGGAGGCTCCCGCTATCCGGATTTGATGACGGCAAAAAAGATGGCGCAGTTTTTGGAGGTTTCCTTAGATGATTTATTAAAGGATGATGATATGAAACTTTATGCGGAAAAAAACGCAATTTTGGAAAGTGCAACAGCAAAGAGAGGACAGATTATTTTGTTGTCCCTGGCATTTATGAGTCTTTTGTTTCTT
>JAZNXI010000096.1:0-2381 GCA_045593825.1 Lachnospiraceae bacterium | reverse complement strand
GTTTGCTAAAGCGTCGGCAATCTTACCCATTTCGGTATCCATACCGGTAGCGGTGATAACTGCTGTACCACGGCCGTAAACTATGGTGGAGCCCATATAAACCATGTTCTTACGGTCACCCAGAGGGATGTCCTTGGCAGACTCGGTTAAGTTAATCAGATCAATAAATTTGGTAACAGGAACGGATTCACCGGTAAGAGCAGCTTCTTCGATTTTTAAGCTGGCATTTTCGATGAGTCGTCCGTCAGCAGGAACAGCGTCACCTGCTTCTAATAAAACAATGTCGCCCACTACTAAATCTTCACTTCTTACGGAAGCAATTTTGCCGTCACGTAATACCTTGGAGGTGGCAGCGGACATTTCCTGCAGGGCTTCAATTGCCTTTTCTGCCTTGCTTTCCTGGTAAACACCAAGAACGGCGTTAATAATAACAACGGCAAGAATGATGATAACGTCGGCAAAGCTTTCGCCCTCTGCCACGGCAAGAACACCGCTGATGGCTGCTGCAACCAGAAGGATGATAATCATCGGGTCAGTCATCTGATTAAAGAAACGCTTAAGTAACGAATCTTTTTTTGCTTCGGCAAGCTTGTTTTTGCCATTTTCTTCTAAGCGCTTTGCAGCCTCAGAGGAAGTAAGACCTTCTTTGGAACTTTTGGTCTCACTAAGTACCTTTTCAATTTCTTCACAATAGAATTTCAAGGTTTTAGTCTCCTTTCCATATATTATATAATTTTTTGCACCCTTCCATTATAACATGTACCAATGTCGGATTCGGTAAAGTCTTGGTAAAGAATGTATTAAAAAATATGAAAAATTATAAACTGTTTTGTCGAAAATGTACTCGTAATTCTATGGAGGCTATGGTATACTGAATTTATCTATGGGAACGGGGTACGTGGGAACCCTTTAACGTGTAGCGAAAGGATGGAAAAAACATGAGAGAAGTAGTCAGCTTAAACAATAAGTGGGTGTTTTCAAAAAAGGCAACCGAGGCTCCAAAGCGCATGCCGCTGTTTTGGGAAAAGGTAACTCTGCCTCATTGTTGGAACGCTAAAGACGGTCAGGACGGTGGCAACGATTATCACCGCGGAACCTGTTATTATGTAAAAGATATTGCAAAGAAGGACTTGCCTGCAGCAGCCCAGTACTATCTGGAAATTAACGGTGCCAATTCTTCTGCGGATGTCTATGTAAACGGCGAAAAGTTAGCGCACCATGACGGTGGTTATTCTACCTGGCGTGTCAATATTACCAACGCGTTAAAAGAGAAGAATGTTCTTGCTATTGCGGTGGATAACAGTGAAAACGAAACCGTATATCCGCAAATGGCAGATTTTACATTTTATGGCGGCCTGTACCGTAATGTAAACCTGATTGCAGTGGCAAATTCCCACTTTGAACTGGAAAACTTCGGTGGCCCGGGTATCAAGGTGACTCCTGCTATAGAAGGAACAACCGCAAAAGTAACCATCGAGGCACCGGTAGTAAATCCGGGCTACGATATGGAATTAGAATATGTAATTACCGATGCCGAGGGTAAGGAAGTGGCAAAGTCCTCCGGCGTTCCGGGAATTTTCAAGGACGAGCTTGTTATCGAAAACGTACATTTATGGCATGGCCGCAAGGACCCGTATTTGTACACCGCAACCGTAAAATTATTAGACAAAGACCTGGTAATCGACGAGGTAAGCACACGTTTCGGCTGCCGTACCTTTAAGGTGGACCCGGAAGAGGGCTTCATTTTAAACGGTGAGTCCTATCCGCTTCGCGGTGTATCCCGCCATCAGGACAGGTGGGGCTTTGGTAACGCATTGCTTCCGGAGCATCACAGGGAAGATATGGACTATATCTGTGAGATGGGCGCAACCACCATCCGTCTGGCCCACTATCAGCATGACCAGTATTTCTACGATTTATGTGATGAGAGAGGTTTGGTAATCTGGGCAGAAATTCCGTATATCTCCAAGCATATGCCGGGCGGCCGTGAAAATACTATCTCCCAGATGAAGGAGCTGATTACCCAGAACTACAATCATCCAAGTATTGTGGTTTGGGGACTTTCCAACGAGATTACCATCAGCGGAATCACGGTGAATTTATTAGAAAATCATCATATTTTAAATGACCTGGCCCACGAAATGGACCCAACCCGTTTAACAACCATGGCGGTGGTTTCCATGTGCGACATGAACGAAGCATATGTGCAGATTCCGGATACGGTTTCTTACAACCACTATTTTGGCTGGTACGGCGGCGACACTACCATGAACGGTCCTTGGTTTGATGAATTCCATAAGACTCATCCGAATAAGCCAATCGGCTGCTCCGAGTACGGCTGTGAAGCATTAAACTGGCATACCTCCGAGCCAAAGCAGGGC
>JAZNXI010000095.1:0-35311 GCA_045593825.1 Lachnospiraceae bacterium | reverse complement strand
GAAGAAAAAAGGACGGTACTCTGGTTGGTGGCAACATGCAGGATATCATTAATCTGTATCAATAGTCCTTAACAAACATCATAAGAATACCTAACCCAAATTTAAAAGCTGCGGCAACTGTGATTTCTATATCACAAGTACCGCAGCTTTCATTATTTATGTAACCTTACTCCCCTATCCGAAGATAAATCCTTTTAATATGGTTCCGATAGCAGCTGTTATCAAAATGCCGGCAATGGTCATTATCCAATAACCAGCCTTGGAATAACCAAACTGCTTCCACGCACCGTACATCTGCACCAAAACATAAAAATAAAAGAAAAAGAAAATTCCGGTAGCAACAATCAGAATGCTATAAGTAAAAGTAAACAAAATAAAATACACAATCATGCAATTCATCCACATGGACATCAAATCGTCCTTGGGATGCTTGTCGTCGTATTCCTTGGTTTCATCTTTGATTTTATTAATTGCATAACTCATGGTTTTAAAACTGAAAATCCTACCATACTTGATTTTTTCTTCCTGCCTTGATTTGTTTTCGTATTCATCGCCCCAGCCCATAGTGTTTTCCCTTCGTAACTACTTATAAAATATTTCCTTTTCTTACACGGAATAAAATCTGCTTATCGTTGAAGATTGGATTATCGGAACCTACGCCGATAAAATCCTTGCCGAACATATCCCACATACTGCTCACCATGGTAAACGGAGGAAGCTTACCTAAAATCTTTTCGCCATCGGAAAGCATTGCGCACTGAATTGGCATGGTGTAGTCGCCGTTGTCTGCAAATCCGCCGCCACTGTACATTACAGGAATGACGCAGTATCTTCCGTTCAACAACTCTTTTACTGTCTTTTCACTACGGGAGATTCTAAGATTCAAGCCACCTGCTCCAGGAATATCTGCCATGGAGGTATAGGCATTTCCGGTGTGAGGAATCTTATATTTATCTGCATTTTTCTTGTCTGCATACCCGGTAAGCACCACACCCTTATCAATGAAAACACGCTTGTCATTTTCGGTAACACAGCCGTCACCGTCCCAGAACCGGTTAAACCAGGTTTCTTCATCCGATACATCATGTACCAAAGTAAAGTCCTCGGAAAATACCTTTTCCCCGATTTTATCGGAAAGCAGGGAGGTTTTTAATGCAAGGCTCTCTCCGTCCAGATTGCTGTTTAAAATACTAAGGAAACCGTAATACTGGGTATCAATAATGATTTCCTCCGGAAGCTCCACTTCCTTCTCATAATTAGCCAAATAATTGTCTGCCATCTTTGTGAAAACTTCTTTATCGAAATCTCTTAAACTGAAGCTGAAATAACCATCGGTAATATCCTTACTGTCCACATGCTTAAAGTTAATGTCTACACTTACCGCACAGTCAATATTCTCATATTCCATGCCGGCCTCGTTATTCTGCCGGGCAATTACCTTTCTCTGGGAAAAGCCTGCGCCAAACACAAAACGAGGATAGGTTTCGCAAATATATGTCATGCACTCCTTCGCAAGATCCAGTAATTCTCTGTCTGCCGCTTCCCTCTCGGTTTTATTTCTGCTACGCTTTCCGCTCTCCAAAGTAAACGGATACGGTCTTGGACGCACCTTTAAGTTTTCTTCTGCCAGGGCAAAACCCTCTTCATCACTCATTTTTCCTACCTGATAATGGATACCAACCTTACCGTCTTCATACACACGGTAGGATGTAGTGTCTGTACTGCTTCTGTGAAAGGAAAGCAGCTTATTTTCTTCGTACTTAATTTGGGAAACAATTTCCTCAAACATCATTTTTTCTCTCATAAGCCCACCCCTTTCTAGTTTACCGTAAGTCTCTTGATACGGATGCTTGGTCCGCCTGCTGATACCGGAACAGACTGACCGTTTTTACCACAGGTATAAGTATCAAATAATTCGAAATCCGTACCAACCGCATCAATTTCAAATAAAGTTTCAAATACACTGCCGGTTAACACGTTGATTCTAAGCGGTTCGCACAGCTTGCCATCACGGATACGATAGGAAATGGATGGTTTCATGGTAAAGGTTGCCTGGCCGGTACCATAATCTACCATATGAACGTAAATACCGTCTTTGATATCCTTTATCATCTGCTCCGGATCGTCCTTGCCTGCTGCCATATAGGTGTTTGTCATGCGTACCACCGGAAAATGCTTGTAGCTCTGGGCTCTGCAGTTTCCTGTTAACGCCTCGTTTAATGTGGACGCAGATTTTGCATCGTGAAGTCTTCCGGTTAATACACCATCCTTCATAAGCCACACTTCGCCGGCCTTTGTTCCTTCGTCATCATAAGGAACAAAGCCGTGATTAAACAGCTTTCCGCTATCGCAAATAGAAACCAGATCATTACCAACCTTCTTGCCCATCACCCATTCTTCCTGCAGTGTCTTATCATTTAACATAAAGTCTGCTTCGCTCTTATGACCAAAGCTTTCGTGGGTAAACATGGCAGTTGTACAAGGCGATAATACTACAGCATACTCACCCGGCTCCGCCTGTACAGCATTCTTTGCATAGTCCAGATAGCGGTCACGTTCTTCAATAATTTCTTTTTCAAAGCCCTTTAACTCGTCAAAATACAGCTTGCTGTACGGCTTTCCTCCGTAAGTTGTCACACCGTCTACCGTAATACCGTAAAACACGGTAAGCCAGCAGTTCTGGATATCCTGAACAATCTCCGCTCCCTTACTGGAATAAAAGCTCTTCTTCGTATAACTGCAGTTTACTCCTGCCTGCCAGTAGTTGATTTCCGAAATGGAATCATCCACACAAGCCGCAATGTATCCGTCTAAAAGCTCCTTCCACTCCCCTCTGGAAACCTTACGTACATCCTTAGCACCTTCAAAGGTAAGTACTGTATCATTATGTACCTCCAACATCTTCACCATCGGATGATTTAAAATATCCGGATTTGGTGTGGCCAGTGTTGCCAGATTGTCTAACTCCTTCTGGATTTCATCCAGCTTGTTTGTAGTTCCGGTATACCACATGGTGCCGTCAAACACACGGATAAATGCGCCTGCTTCCTTGGTAGAGCCATCGGAATCCAAATCTCCGTTTTTTACACCCAGCCATAAATCATAACTTTCTTCAATTCGCACATCAGCGTACAAATCTTTTGGAAATTGATACATAGTATTATCCTCCTTCTCCCATTGTGATTTTACTACACAATTATATTATCATGTTGGGAATCTTCTGTCTTTTCAGTTGTTGCTAGGAATTATGCAAATAAAAACGCACCAGCTTACTGCCAAGTGCGTTTCAAACCAATTACATTATTTCATTTTCTCCCTCTCTTCACATGTTCTGCTGCCCAGGCATTATAGTTATCCCGGTAAAAATCATGATACTCTTCAAAGGTGAGATGACAATCAAATCCTAACAGTTCCATATCCACTCCGAACAGTTCCACAAAAACGTTCATCGGTGTCATACCGTTAGAAAGATAAAACTGTTTCCTGCGTTTACGTTCTTCGTAATTTTCTGCAGTCTCATCCACAATTTCAATTTCAAGGAACACACCTTTGCCGGTGTACTGCTCCCGCATCTTTTTCAGCATTTGGGAACCGATACCCTGACCGCGTCGATTTTCTGCCACCGCCAGATAATCTATCAATATTTCTTTTGGTCCGTTTATGGTAATTAAAAGCCCGGCAAATTTACCGTTTTCCACGCAGTACCAAACATCGCTTTTCCCTTTTTTGCACATGCTGCGAATCATGGAAAAAGGTTTCTTTTCACTGGAAGGAAATGCCGCTTGATAAAGCCGGTAAATCCGTGCCCATTCTATGAACCCGGTTGGTTGCTTTATATCCATTCAAAATCACCTCCGGTAAGAGCAAGGCTAAGCAATGTATCCATTTTTTCTATATCATCATCCCGTATCACGTCCAGCAGTTTTGCGGTTTCCACAACTGCCGGCATGTCCTCATCCGGGCCGACTTCCATGTCTACCTCTTCACCACAATACGGACACACAATGGTTGGTGCAATCCGCACATCCAAAAAACGCATATTACATTCTACGCATTCATAAAAGCCGCAAAGCTTTGTTCCCTCCGGTACAAAATACATATTAAACTCCCCTTTCTTTCATCACATATACATATTACCACACAAAAGCAGAAAGGACAATCCGGTAGGACTGCCCTTTCTCTCAGCTTTTTATAAACTCTCTCTTTTACGCAATATCATCCATCTGCGCAGTATATAACTTGTAATAATACCCCTTCTTTGCCATCAGCTCGTCATGGCTGCCGCATTCTACAATGCCACCCTGGTCTACGTACATAATCTTGTCGCAGTTTTTGATGGTGGATAAACGGTGGGCAATAATAAAAGAGGTTCTGCCTTCCAACATGGCGTTTAAGCCCTGCTGCAGTGCACGTTCTGTCTGCACGTCGATACTGGAGGTGGCTTCGTCAAGCACCAGAATTGCCGGGTCGGAAAGCAGGGTTCTTGCAAAGGAAATTAACTGCTTCTGGCCCTGGGAAAGCAGGGAGCCACGCTCCTTAACTTCAGTCTGATAGCCATCCTGGAAACGATTAATAAAGTCATCGGCGCATACGGTTTTGCTTGCCTTAATAATTTCTTCTGTAGTTGCATCTAGCTTGCCGTAGCGGATGTTATCCTCAATGGTTCCGGAGAAGATAAAGCTGTCCTGCAGCATGATACCCATCTGGGAACGAAGGGAGTGCAGGGTGACTTTGGAAATATCCTGACCGTCAATCAGTACACGGCCCTGACCCACGTTGTAAAAACGGGAAATCAGGTTTACAATGGTACTCTTACCGGCACCGGTAGGACCAACCAGCGCCACACTTTCGCCGGCTTTTACAGTGAAGGATACGTTCTTTAAGACATCTTTGCCTTCTTCATAAGCAAAGGTTACGTTTTCGAAGGTTACATCACCCTTAATGTCCGGCATTTCAGTTGCATCTTCTGCATCATCTACCGTAACCGGCTCATCCAAGGTTTCAAAAATACGCTCTAAGTAGGCAATGTTATTGATAAAGTTATTGAAAATATTACCAAGGTTCATGATAGGCTGCCAGAATCTTGCCGCATAGGAAGTAATGGCCACAATCACACCAAGGCTCACCTGACCCTGGCCCATAAAGATAAGGCCAACCACAAATACTGCGGCTCTTACCCAGACAGAAATATTGTCAATGCCCGGCCAAACCAGGTTACTGTACATAACCGCCTTAAACCAGGTGGAACGGCAACGGTCACAAAGCTCCGCAAAGGTTTCTGCATTCTCTTCTTCACGGGCAAACATCTGGGTAATTCTTGCACCCACGATATTTTCCTGCAGATACGCATTTAAGTTGGAATTCTTGTTGGATACCTGCTGCCACGCTTTTCTCTGACGGTTTTTAATCCAGAACATGAAGATTGCCAGGATAGGCACACCTGCAAGTACCACCAGGGAAAGCTTTACATTTACACAGAACATGAAAATTACAATAAAAATCAGGTTCATCATTTCCAACACCACATTAATGAGGCCGTTGGACAACATGTCGGAAACAGAATTTACATAGTTAACCACACGAACCAGAATCTTACCGTGAGGTCTGTCATCATAGTACTGGAACGGAAGTTTCTGCAAATGCTCAAATAAATCCTTACGGATATCATAAACGATATCCTGACTCACGTTAATCATAATGCGGGAGCGGATGGACGTAAAAATAATACTAAGGATAAAGGTTCCGCATAAACAAGCCACCAGAATAAACAGCCTATGCACGTCCTTATTCGGAATTGCTTCATCTAAAGCGGTCTGGGTAATCATCGGTCCAAACAAGCCGGTAATTCCACCGATGGCACTTAAAAACAGTGCAAAACTCATCTTGCCTAAATACTTTTTAATATACACAAAAGCACGCAACAGATGATGATAATCAAAAGGGGTTTCCAAAACTTCGTCTTCACGATATGTATTTCTTCTAGCCATGATTATGCCACACCTCCTTCCGCTGTTTCACCGGTCTGTAACTGTACCAGGTTATAATAATAGCCCTTCTTGGCCACTAATTCGTCGTGGGTACCGGATTCGGTAATTCTGCCGTCCTGAATGATGAGAATCTTGTCCGCAAATTTTGTGGTGGAAATTCTCTGGGCAATAATCAGCTTGGTGCAAGGGAAATCCAGTTCCTTCAAGCTGTGCTGAATCTGCTTTTCTGTTTCCATATCCACCGCAGATGTAGTATCATCCAGAATCAGAATTGCCGGACGTACCGCCAAGGCTCTTGCCAGGGAAATTCTCTGTTTCTGGCCGCCGGATAAACCTACGCCACGCTCACCAACAATGGTATCGTAGCCTTCCGGCATTCTGGTAATAAACTTGGCCGCCGCGGAATACTTTGCAAACTTTTCCACTTCTTCTTTGGTAAGACTGCTGTCTCCATAGGCAATGTTGCCGTCAATGGTATCGGAATACAACAGGACATCCTGGGTAGCAAGTCCGATATTTTTACGAAGCTGGGTCAGCTTCATGTCACAGACATTCACGCCGTCCACCAGCACTTCGCCTTCGGTTGGTTCATAAAAACGGGGAATCAGCTGAATCATGGAAGTTTTACCGCAGCCGGTTTCGCCCATGATAGCCACGGTTTCACCCGGATTTGCCACAAAGGAGATATTATGTAAAACCGGAAGATTTCCATCTTCATACTGGAAACTTACATTCTTAAACTCCACCTTACCTGCAAAGCGGTTTGGCATATCTACTGCATTTTCCTTATCCACAATCTTTGGCTCGGAATAGTAAATTTCCATAACCTTATCGGAAGCGGCAGCAAAACGCTGGAATTCGTTCATGATGTTACCCAGCATTCTCATTGGGTTCTGTACAGCCCAAATAAGACCGGAAAACGCCACATACTCACCCATGGTCAGCTGTCCGTTAATAATGAACAGACCACCTACCACCAAAAGAACAATCGGCATAAGGTTCGCAAAGGTTTCAATATATGGGAAAAAGGTAATCCAGGTCAGCGAAGTTTTTTTATTGGTCTTAGAAAAGTCCACACTGCACTTATCAAACTTCTCAATTTCATATGCTTCTCTTGCAAATGCTTTGACTACACGGTTGCCGGAAATATTCTCCTGGGCCGCAGTATTTAACTGGGACATTTTTTCACGTAATTCCCTATGTCTTGGAGCCACTTTATTACGGAACAATACAATGACTATCATAATAAACGGAGCAATTGCAAGTACCGCCAGCGCCAGACGCCAATCCATATAAATAAAATACGCTGCCGTTGCCACTAAAAGCGAGAAGGACTCTACAATGCTTCGGATAACCCAGGCAATCATATGGCGTACTGCATCTAAGTCGCCGGTTACGCGGGTCATTAAGTCGCCGGTACGATAGGTGTTGTAAAACTGCATATCCTGCCGTTCAATCTTATCAAACAAATGGGTTCTGACACGGTACAACACCTTCTGGGAGACGTGTTCCACGTCCATACAAACCAAATATACAATTAAGGTTCTAAGGAAGGTAAGGCCAACCATGGCAATTACCAACTGAAAGAATAAATCTCTCTTAGTAACAATATTGGTTGCCGCATCTTCTCCCGTTAAAAACAAATCAACAATCTGTGATGTAAAATACGGAACCGTCAACTGCATTACGTTATAAACAATGGTTCCCAAAATACCTACGATGTAAATTGCCCTGTAGCCCTTCATATTTTCCCAGAGCCACGCCATTTTTGAATGCTTCTTCGTGTCCATGAAATCCTCCTACGTACATAAAAATGCCAGTGATTCTACTCACTGGCATTTTACTCTACTTGTATACATTTTTCAATAAGACGAATCTCTCTTTTATTGTAAAAATCTATCCTTTTTACTCGATTGCATGCACCCCGTCACACTTTGCAATGGTATCAATGGAACCATCCTCATTGTACTTAAATTCTGCCGCACATACGGAACGATGGAACAGATGTCCTCCAGGAAGTTCACCGGTATGATAAAACAAATAAGAGTGTCCCTTGAAGTCTGCAATGCCCGGATGGTTTGTAAATACACCGCCTTCTTCTGTCATCAGCACGCCGCCGTACTTCCATGGGCCGGTTGGACCGGTAGAAGTGGAATACGCCAGATGCTCATCGTGGTGTCCTTCCCCAGCAGCAAATGCCGCATATACCATATAATAAATGTTGTTTCTCTTGTAGAACCAAGGACCTTCTCCGTAAGTTGTTCCGGTCTGGTGACTGCCCTTTCCAAAAGCTTCTTCTGTCATCGGAATCTTTACAATACCAACTGTTTTGTCGTAAGAAATCATATCCTCATTCAAAAGAACGTAACGAAGCTCCGGATTACCAAAGTACAGATACGCCTGACCGTCATCATCAATAAATACGGTTGGGTCGATATCGTTCCAGTCACCCTCATCCACCAACGGATACCCCAAGTCCTTAAACGGACCGGTCGGACTGTCGGAAACACCCACCGCAATGGCCATACCGCCATTCTTTTTATGTTCCGGACAATACAGGTAGAACTTCCCGTTACGTTCTACTGCCTGCGGTGCCCAAGCCCTGTCGTCTGCCCACTCAATATCATCCAGGGAAAACACTTGGCCATGATTGGTCCAGTTCACCATATCCTTGGTGGAAAAACAGTGCCAGTTAAACATGGTATAGAAATTGTTTACTAACTCATCTTCATCATGGGTTGTGTAAAGGTACAGGGTATCTCCGTACACCATCGGTGCCGGGTCCGCTGTATAAATGGATGTGATAATCGGATTCTTGCAAAAGTTTTTCTTTTCTTCCATAAGGTCCCCCTACATAAATGTTGTTATGTTAAGTATAACAAACCAGCTGGGAATAACAACGCAGGTATTGCTTTGTTCTGGGCAGATTATTACGAAAAAAATAGCCGTTTTACCAGATTAACAATATTTATTGCAACAACAACAATTTACTTTGCAGATATTCTACGATAAAATAATGTCATACAATGAAACAATTTTATCCACATTCAAAGGAGGAAGTTATTTATGGGTAAGAAAAAATCTACCGGCGGCTTAACCAAGAAGCATTGGTTTGGCTACATGTTTGGTGACTGGGGCGGATGTATGACATTCACTCTCATGAGCTCCATTTTCACCGTGTATTGTACCGACTGTTTAGGTGTTGACACCAGAATACTCGGAACACTTGTTATTATTTGGACTATTTGGGATGCTATCAATGACCCAATGATGGGCGCACTGATGGATAAGGTATTTGCAAAGCATACCAACAAAAACGGAAAGTTCCGTCCTTGGCTGCTCCGTGCCACCCCATTACTTGCGGTTACATTTATAGCACTTTTCATCGTTCCTACCTTCTTTGAAGGTGTAACACTTTTAGTTGTGCTTTTCATGTGTAAGATTTTATACGAAGCAGCTTACACCATGTTCAACATCCCAATGGGTTCCCTGCTTTCCGCTATGTCTACCACAGACGCCGAAAGAGCATCCCTTTCTTCCGCACGTGGTGTCGGTTCCATGTTCGGTAACATGATTCCTGCTATGCTCGCTCCGGTTATCTTAAATATGTATAAGACCCAGGACACCACACCATACGCTATCACCGCTGTTATTTGTGCAGTCATCGGCTTTGTAATTTGTTTACTCCACTATTTCATGACCGAAGAACGTACCACCGTTGGTGAAAACGTTAAGGCTGACGACATCAAGTTCTCCGACATTTTAGAAGTTGTTAAGAAGAACCGTCCGTTCGTTGCACTTTGCATTCACGGTGTTTGTATTTGTACTATGCAGTACGTTGCCCAGACACTTAGCATTTACATGTACTCTTCCGTATTCCACAACACAGCATACCAGTCCATCGGTACTGCTCTTTCCAGCCCTATTATGATCGGTTCCATGATTGCGGTTCCTTTCATGTGTAAAAAGCTTGGTCTTATGAAGGTTATCCGTTACTCCCTGTTGATTGGCGGCGGTATTTATGCTATCCTTTTTGGTATGCATATGGTAATGGATGTACATCCGCTTATCCACTCCGTCATCTCCGGTCTCGGTATGGGTATGGGCATGGTTTCCATCCAGATGCAGTGGGGTCTTGTCGGTGAAGCCATCGACTACAATGAGCTGGTTACCGGCAAGAGAACCGAAGGTTCCATCTACGGTACATTCAACCTTTCCCGTCGTATCGGACAGACTATCGGCCAGGGCTTTGCAATCTACGCTCTCGGTTGGATTGGTTACAACGGTACCGTAGAATTCCAGACTGCTTCCACAGTAGTTGGTCTCAAGGTACTTTGCGTACTGATTCCTGCCGTATTTGTACTCGGTTCCTGGGCAGCATTTAAGTTTGTATGGAATATCACTCCTGAAAAGAAGGCCGAAATGATTGCCATGAAGGAAGCACAGAAAGCAAGCGAAACTACAGAAACTATCGCTGAATAAATCGAGGAAACATTATGAGCAAAATCGTTACAACTCCCTGCGGACAAGTGCAGGGAACCACATGCAGGCTTGACAACGTAACCGCATTTAAAGGCATCCGCTATGCCACCGCCGGCCGTTGGGAGTACCCAACCCCGGTTACCCATTGGGACGGTATTTACGATGCTTTCGAATACGGCGCCTGCTCCTACCAGCCCCGTTCCTTTTACAACGAGGAAGAAAATCTGAAGAAGATTTTTTACTACAACGAATTCAGAAAAGGTGAAGCCTACACCTACAGCGAGGACTGCCTCTTCTTAAACATTTTCACTCCTGATACAGCCACAGAAGGTGACAACCTTCCGGTGCTTGTTTACATTCACGGCGGTGGATTTACCGGCGGCTGCGGCCACGAAAAGCACTTTGATGTACCTGTATGGCCAACCAAGGGCGTTATCGGTGTAACCTTAAACTACCGCTTAGGACCTATGGGCTTTGTATGCCTCCCTGAACTTAAGGAAGAAGCCGGTTTCACCGGAAACTACGGTTTATTTGACCAGTTAACCGCCATTCAGTGGGTGAAAAATAATATTGCAGCCTTCGGCGGTAATCCGGATAACATCACCATTATGGGCCAGAGTGCCGGTGCCATGAGCGTACAGCAGCACTCTCTCAGTCCTCTTACCAAGGGGCTGTTTCAGCATGCCGTTATGTCCAGTGGTGGCGGTGTCAGTAAGATTCTTTCTTCCGCCCCTGCCGAAAAAAATTATGCATTCTGGCAGAAAACCATGGAATATGCAGACTGCGAAACACTGGAACAGTTCCGTGCTATTTCTCCGGAAAAGCTTTTCGAAGCATGGAACCGGACAAAGAAAGAGCTTCATAATCCGGGATGCTTCCCATGCATCGACGGCCGTTTAGTCGTTGGTTCCGGTGCAGAATTACTTGCCGCAGGTAAGCAGCACAAAATCCCATACATGGCAGGTATCACCAGCGAAGACATGATGCCGCCTATCCTTTTCAATATGGCAAAGAAGTGGAACGGCGCACAGTCCGAAGGCTACACCTGGTACTTTGACCGCCAGCTTCCGGGCGATACAAACGGTGCATGGCACTCTTCTGACTTATGGTACTGGTTCGGCACATTGCCAAATTGCTGGCGTCCAATGGAAACCAAGGACTACACCATAAGCAGCCAGATGGTGGATTACCTGTGCAACTTTGCAAAAACCGGTAATCCAAATAGTGATAAGCTCCCTGTGTGGGAATCTTCAAAAGAAAAGCCACACATGGTAATGGGCTTTGGCGAAAAACCAACCGGCATGAGAAAGCCAAGTAAAGCAAAAATGATATTTACGATGCTGACCAATAAAGCCGTTGGCGAATAGAGAATAAAATATATGAAACGCCCGAAACCTTAAATGGTTTCGGGCGTTCTTTTCATTGTTGTACCTTTCTTTTACTTAACGCTAATAACAGAAAGCTCTATCTTCACCGGTGCCATACCCTCTGCTGTTACTTCAACCTTTACGCTTCCGCTTTCATAACCGGAACGTACAATTGCCTGGGCACGGCCTCTGTAGCTTACCGTACAAGCATTAGTGTAATCCTCCTCCGTTACCGGATTGGCGGAGCCAAAGCCGGCAAGTACTGCACAGCCTTCTACCTTTACGTTTAACGGCACCAATGCGTCCGGCACCAAACGTCCTTCCCTGTCACGAAGTTCAATGTTCACATAAATAAGGTCATGACCATCTGCTTTCATTTCTGTTTTTTCAGGAGTCACTACCAGTTCAGCCGGTTCTCCTGTAGTAAACAGTACGTCCCTGCTGACTTCCTTGCCGCCAAGGTAACTGACAGCTTCCACCTTGCCCGGTGCATAAACAGTTTCAAAATGTACCGAATTCGGCATCGGACGCTCCATGCATACCGACTTTCTTCCAAGGGAGTTTCCGTTGACAAGCACTTCCACTTCTTCTGCATTGGAATACACCACCAGTTCTACCGGCTTTCCTTCATAACCGGCGTAATTCCAGTTGGAAAGCACTGCAGGAAATCCCCACATGGTCATCATTTCCACCTTACCAAAGGTATCCGGATGCATGGAAAACAGATAGGTATTCTTGCTTCCCCATACAACGCTGCGGTAAGCACCCTGCGGAAGCATATGTCCTGTAATGTCAAAGTCTGCATCGTTGGCGGTTCTCCATGGATAAGGAGAGCCATCCGGCGGCATCAGGGACCAGGAGCCTCTTTGAATCAACGGGTCATCCTCGTTCACATACGCAGCCTTTCCGATTCCCGCTTCGCCAAGATAATCCCAGGCGGTCCAGGTAAAGTCACCGATAACATATGGCAGACGTTCCACCATTGGCCAGCGGTAACCAATTTCCTTCGGGAAGTTCTCAGAACCAAGGATTACTCTTTCCGGGAACATCTCATGGTCCTGTTCATAAATATCTTCTATATAGTTGTAACCGACAATATCCATTCCGTTGGTAAACGGCTCGGTTATTTTTTCCCACTGAACCGAATTCTCTTCCTCGGCGGCATTCTGCTCCTGATTGCGTCCCGTTGCAAGCGCATCATCCAAACCGCTCCAAAGGGTACAGATTCCGTTGCTGACCGGTCTGGTTCCGTCTAACCGGTGAATGGTTTCCGCCAGCCGGGTTGCCACAAGATAACCGTCTCCTACTCCGCCTCTCTCCGGAATTTCATTTCCGGTAGACCAAAGAATTACCGACGGATGGGTTCTGTCTCTCTTAATAAAAGCAGTAAGGTCCTTCTCCCATTCCGTTGCAAAATGCTGGCCAAAGTCACCGCCACGCTTGCTGATTCCCCAAGCATCAAAGGCTTCATCAAATACATACATGCCCTCTCTGTCGCAGGCTTCAATCAGTGCCGCAGAAGGTGGATTGTGAGCGGTACGGATGGCATTAAAGCCTACTTCTTTCAGCTTTCTTACCTTTCTTGCCTCGGTTTCATAAAGAGATACGGAGCCGAGCAGACCGTTATCATGATGAACACAGCCGCCCTTTAACTTTACTTCTTTTCCGTTAATTCTGAGTCCACGGATGGCATCTGCCGTAATGGTACGGATACCAAACAGTGTTTCTGCCTCATCCACCGCAGGCTCCTTTTCCTTTACCAGATGGGTACGATAAGCACCCAGGTCCTTTGCGAGCACTTTTACACGGTATAAATTCGGCTGTTCTGCGTCCCAAAGCTTTGGATTCTTTAAATTGATTGCAATTTTTGCAGTTTCCCTACTACCGGAATTAATCTGAATAACACGCTTTACAGTTGCTGCAACGTCTTCTTTTCCTTCTTCTGAAATAAGCACCGTCACTTCTGCCAGGCGGTTTTCCAACGCAGCATTTTCAATTTCTACCTGTGCCTCAAGGAACGCATAACCGTCAGCCACTTCCTTTGTGTATACATAAACTCCGTCCGTAGCAATATGCACCCTAGGGCCATGGCAGAGCTCTACCCCGCGGAACAAACCGGAACCGGTATACCAGCGGGAATTCGGCTGCATCATGGTGTTTGTATTGATGGTAATACGGTTTTCTTCCCCGAATGTTACATACTTTGTTAAATCCACATAAAACGGTGCATAACCATAGTGCTGAAGTGCAATCCGGCTGCCGTTAATATCCACCGTGGCATTCATCATCACTCCGTCGAACTTGAGACCGACACAGTCATTTTCCCACTCTTTCGGAATCATCACATACTTTGTATAATTGGTCAGTCCTCCCGTAAAATAACCCATGTCAGACCTTGCCGGCGCATCCGGTGTTACCGGTGTTCCAATCATGCCATCATGGGGAAGATTCACCTCTACTCCCGGGTCATATTGTAACATGCTGACAGAGTCCAAATAGCTTCTCCGAAATGTCCATTTTTCATCTAACGCAATACGCTTCATCCTTGTTCTCTCCCTTGATTTTATTTAAAACCATTTACTAAATCATAGCATGGTAAACAGGTTCCGTCAATGTGATACTACCTCTCACTTTTTGCTATCGCTGCTCAGTTTCTCACTTTCTGAGAGTCCTCACTCAAAATAAGATATGGATTTATTTCTAATTTTCTGTATACTGTAATTACAACGTCTTTCAAGCGCGCAGAAAGCCTGTATTTTTGACGATATAGGAGGATACCCATGAACGATACCTTTTCAAAGAATTTAAGAAAATTACGCCAGGAAAAGCAAATGACCCAGGAGCAGGTGGCAGAAAAAATCGGAGTCAGTGCCCAGTCTGTTTCCCGCTGGGAAACCGGGGCAACCTTTCCGGATATTTTACTGTTGCCGGAACTGGCAAAGCTGTACGGCGTGCTGGTAGATGACTTGTTTAAAGAAAGCCCGGAAGGGTATAAAAACTATGCCAACCGATTATTTGCCGTATATGAAAACTCCTTCAAACATGAAGATTTTATGGCTGCAGCTACAGAGTATGAAAAAATGGTAAAAGCAGACACCATGACTCCCGATGATTACCGTCTCTACGGTATTCTGCACGAATACATGTCCAATATTTGTGCCAAAAAGGCTTCTGAATTTTACGACAAAGCCATGAATCTTTGTAAAGACAACGATTCCGAACTGTTTTATCGTGTAAAAAGACAAAAACACGTGCTCCGTTCCAGACGAGGCGAAGCGTTAGAATGCATTGAAGAACAAAGAAAAGCAGTACAAGATGCTCCGGAAAATGCAGAAGAATACATCTGTCTAGCCGCTGCCCTGTTCAGTGCCAAACAGTATGAAGAGTGTTACCAGACCGCCAAGGATGCTATTGTCAAATTTCCAAAGGAAGCAATATTGTACGGCTTTGCAGGAGATGCCTGCCGGGAACTCAAACGATACGAAGAAGCATTTTCCTTTTGGAAAAAACATCTGGAACTGGATTCCACCTGGTTGGATTCTTACTTCTCTATGGGCTTTTGCTACGAAGAAATCGGCGAATACAAAAAAGCTTATGAAGTATGGACAACCGTGTCTAAAATCCTCACTCAGAGAGGCTTGGTAGTGGAAGCCGAATGGCCACAAGAAATGGCAGAAAAATGCCTGAAGAAGCTTGAAAAATAAATTTAAAAGCCTGTCGGAATTTCCATTCCGGCAGGCTTTCCTATACCTAAGACTATTTTTCTTTTTCCATCAGTGTTCTTACATCTTCTAATGTTGGCGGATTCAGAGGCAGAGGAAATCTGGAAATAGCAACACCGGAACATGCGCTGGCAAAGCGCACCAGTTCGTCATCTCCCATACCTTTTAATAAACCGTAAACACAACCCGCCTTAAAGGTGTCGCCGGCACCAAGACTGCTCTTAACCTCTACAGAAAACGGTTTCATACGCTTCATCGGCTGACCCTTTCTTCCGTACAGCATATCTTCTCCGCCGCAGGTAATGATTACGAGCCCATCCGTAGTTGAGGTCAGAAGCTCATAGATTTCTTCCATGCTGTTGTCGCTGTATAGCCATCCCTTGATGCTCTCTCTGGAAACTACGTTAATCGCAGAATGCTGATGCAGGAAACTATCATGGCGGCAATCAATAGCCACATACGGTTTGCCATGTTTTACACAAAGCTCTGCCGCTTCTTGTGTTGCTTCAGCAAAACAGGAATCGATTGCCGCTACTTTACAAGCCTCAATATCTTCTTCCTTTGGTGCATTCCACGGATGCTTTGCTCCCGGCTCATAGAGGGACTGAAAAAATCCCATCGGGGAACGTACCGTTCCCGCCACAATAACATAGTCCATCAGACCGGCATAATCCGGATCAAAATACAAAGATGATAAATCTACGGACTTATCCTTATAAAACTCCTTTAAAAGCGGCGCCACTTCCGTACCGATATGGGTGCCGTCTATCTTTACACTCACTCCAAAGGAAGATAACACTGTGGCTGCGGTTCCTGTTTCTCCACCCGGAAGAAAATACTTTTCTTTAATTTCAGAATAGGCGTCCGGCTGTACAAACTCTCCCTTCAGCTTGAAAATATGGCTTCCCAATACCTGACCATGCATGTAAACCTCGTAACCCATAAATACCTCCTAATAGCAAAATGACTGAATAGTCACCTTTATCATAAGTGACCATTCAGTCATCTGTCAAGACTTGTCTAATACCCTTTTACAAAATGTAAATCTGTTCCTTAAATTCCTTTTCTACGGAAACGTACTCTTCTTCAGAAAATACGTTGTTTTCCTTAATTTCCTTCAGATAAACATCACATACTTCCTTGGCCTTCTCTGTTTCACCGGCCTTTAAATAAGCACTCATTTTGCTGAAATTAAACTTCCTAAGTATCCAAGGTAAGGTATCTGTTGCAAACTCCGGCTTGGAAGCATATGCTGCGAGAACCGCTTCGCACCAGTCGCAGATTTCCAATGCTTCGTTAAGCTCTCCAAAATAACAATAATGGGTGGACAATGTATTTACCTGATGTACAAGAACGTCAAATAACAATCTGCTGAATTCCACTGCACTGTCCTTCATGGAATCAAAACCCTTTTCAAAGAATACAAGAGACATATTCATTTCTTCTTTGATGCAGTGTCCGTCCAGACCCGGAAGCACATTTACATGCTCTCTGGCATTATCAAAATCCTTGCGGTGAATGTAAATCCACGCCAGTGCATAATGAGCCTTGTTAATCTTCTTGGTATTATTGCTGTAGCGGATTACATTGAGACCCTTGCGGATACCATCGTCTAAAATTGCCTTTGCTTTCTCCGGCTCGTCGGATAAAAACAGCTCCATATCAATGTAATAACTAAGTCCGGCAACCTTCTGCACATACTTTAAAACAATATCGTAGTTCATCGGATGCTTGTTTGCTTCCTCTGCCAGATACTCACAAACCTTAAGAGCACTTCCCGCAGGATTTTCCACATTTTCAAATTCCTTCATCTTCTCAAATACCATTCCTGCAACTCTGTCATCCTGACTCTGCACCTGATAACCAAGCAGCGCATCCGTAGTAATGTTTAACGTCTGGGCAATCGGAACAATCATGGATACATCCGGAAGCCCCGCTTCGGACTCCCAACGGCTTACTGCCTGTGGTGTAACACCAAGCATACCTGCCAGTTCTTCCTGGGTAAAACCTTTATTCTTTCTGAAATATCTTATATTTGCGCCTAAATTACTACTCATAATGAATTCTCCTTTTCCTTATCTGGTTTTATAGAAATAATAAATTAAAATAAACTGCAGATTTATTTTGTAACTTAAGTATAGCTTTATATCTTCTAAAAATCAAACAATGGGTAATTGAGAAAAAAACAAGGCAATCCTTTCGGACTGCCTTGCAGATAATTCTTTTCAATTATTTTTATTACAGCACAATAAACGCACAGTTCGTTGCCGGAATTTCCAGTTTGCCGGATGCCTTTACAGGCTCCAGTGCAGGAAGCTCGTCATTCTCACCAAGGGCTAATACCTTGCCGTTTAAGGTCATGTTGCGGGAACGAAGACCCTTTTCGCCGGAAAGAAGATAAACATCCGCTTCCTTTGGAAGTTCCACGGTAGTTGTTTCCTTAGAGTTGTTGATGATAAGATATGCCACACCTTCCTTGCCATCTTTACGGGAATGTGCATATACATGGGCACCTTCGGAAACCGGACCGCAATCATAAACAGCAGAGCCCATAATTCTGTTCCAAAGAAGAACTGCGAAGTAATTTGGTCTCGGAACAAAGGTACCGTGCTTCAAATATCCGTAGTCGGAAGAAGCCAGGGTGTTGTGGAAAATGATACCGTCGGTAACGGTTGTAAATTCACCCAGTTCGTTTAAGGTACGCGGAACATCCGCATAGGTGGAAGCCCAGGTATTACCGCCGCAACCTGCGTCGCCGGATTCGGTTACCCACATCTGTCCGCCCGGAACATATTTATCACGCTTTGGCACATACTGTCTTGCGCAATGCGCTGCAGTTCCTAAATACTGCTCGGAAAGAATTGCCTCATACGGCCAGTGTCCGCCCATGGCTGCACCACGCTCGGAAACGCCGTTATAATAATGATAACTGAACACATCCATCTTGGACTTGTAGTCACCCAGTAATTCTTCTGTTGTTACCATTTTAAAGCCTGCTGCCATACCGCCGCCGGCACCTTCCATTCCCACACCGAACATATCGATATCGCCAACGGTACAAGGACCTACAAACAAACAGCCCGGATAATTTTCTCTTAACCATGCACCGAATGCATCGTGATCACGGGCATGGTCTGCTGCGGTATAGCCAACCGGCAAGCCGGAAAGCTGGATTAAGTTTGGCTCGTTGGTAAATTCTGCCGCAGATACCGGAACACCATGTTCAATACTGTAATCCATGAGCATCTTTGCCTGTGTAGTATCCCATGGCTCGTCTTTACTGTGATTGCCCGGGCAATTTGCGAAGGAAACCAAAAGCTTGCCGTCAATTGCCTTTACAAAATCAAGCAGGTTTGTCCACTGCTGTTTAGTAAGAAGATTCTGGTAACCTTCCGGCACCTTTCCGTTTGTATGTCCGTCAAAATCATAATATGTTTTATTTGCCCATGTGCCGGACACGCGCACCCAGGCTGTGCCAAGCTCCTTTGCCAGCTTAATGAGTCTCTTATTTGTTGTATCAATCGGGTCATACCACTGCTGTAAATTGCCCATATTGGACCAATCCTTGATTACCGGAAATTCTTCGGTACCGTCTACCTGAGCTTCTGTATAAGCCTTCCAGAACGTACCACCGGTTACTTCCGTCATTTCCACGTTGTAGGATACTAAACGTTCATCTACACGACGGAGTTCCTTTAATTCACTTGGATTCAAAGTAACAAATTTTCCCATTGGTTTTACCCTCCATACATTATATGATAGTTTTATTATAACAGAAAAGAGGAGCTTTTACCAGTAAAAAAGGCTCCTCTTCTATCATTTCTAACTACCTGCAACCGTTACCCGTTTCTTCCGCCGCAAAAGCCAGCATATTCCCGACAAAAGAAATGCCGGTATGTAGATAAATTTGTTATTTACTTTACTTAATACGCATTTATAGGTGGCTCTAACAGGATATGCATATACCGTGATTTCTTTTCCCAATTCAGCACCTTCAAACATTGGGTAGTCGTCCTGATATTGCTTGCCGTCTACCGTAAACTCTATTAAAGGCCACGGCTCCTCTGTTCCACCCATGTTAACATAGGTATATCCGACAATGGTTCCGGTACATTTTATTTTATCGAAGTTACGGATAAACTCGTTACCCAGATACCAGGTACCTACCACCAACAACAAAAAAGACGCCACTGCAAAGATTGGAAAAATCTTTTTCTTCTTTTCTTCCAATATGATATAAATGCAGGAAGAAACCAGAAAACATATCAAGTACAACGCTGAAGCAAAAAAACTAACCAAAACTTTATCCAGGTAAGAAAGCCCCGGCATGAAACCATAGCCGGGAAGATTATCATAATATTCCTGTACCCGGTTTGCTGTAAATGAGGAAACGAGTTCCAATAAAATCAATACAAGCCAAAGCTTCTTTGAACCGCTGCGGATTGCTTTCACCTGCAAAAAAATCTGTACTGCAAAAACTAAAAGATAAATTATTACCATATACTCTTGTTATTCTCCGTAAATTTATATAAGTTTTTACTTGTTCACACGATTTCTTTGCTTTTTCATTTTATAGAGTTCTTCTGTTGCCAAACGTGCCTTCGTTACAGATACATTTTTCTTAGGGAAACAGAAGTAGGAAAATTCATTGTCGCCAATACCGATGACATCACCGATTTCATACCAATAATAGTCGGAATATAAGGTGTGGGAATGTACCGGAGACTGGGTATAATCCAGCTTTCCGTCTGCTCCCGTTAAGCGGAAGCCGTTTAAGTCATGAGTCAGGTGACCTTCTCCAATCATACACACACCGTCTAAATTTACCTGAACCGCAATATCCACATCCTCGTCCAGTAAATATGTACCCTCTTCCAACTCTTTGCGGACACACTCCCTCTGCCAGCGATACCAGTCAGGAATATGCGGATATACGGTATCTGCATCCTTGGCAGCCAACTGACCGTACTCATCCATGGTCCACTGCGTATTGCAGGCATGGCAGGTCAGATGGATTCCTTTGCCCTCCATTTGGTTTTCTGCACCACAATGAGGACACTTATAGAGGATTCTGTGAAGTCCGTCTGCACGGAACGGCACATCAATGGACACCTTGTTATCTCTCTGCCATGCAAAATTATCGAAGGAAAAGGCTTCTGCAAGTAAGGCATCCAGCTCATTCACGGATTTTTCCTTTACTTCTTCTGCTGTTGCGATACATTTTACATGGGCACTGACCTTTACGTCACGAATCTGAAGCATGTTGTAGAGCGGATCTCTGTGGAAGGCACCCTCTGTGATAACAGTTACCACAGGAACACCCAAACGCTTTAATAAAACACCCATCTTTCTTGGCAGGGTTGTGGCGCAGCCATCGAAGGAATAGCCTGCCTCCGGATACATCAGAACGCTGGACTTATTTGTTTTAAGCATATATTCCATATCTTTAATCAACGTCAAATCCGTAATATATTTATGAGTAGGTGTACATCCAAGCAGACGCATCAGTTTTCCTAAAATTCCGGTCATGGCATCCACGGAGGTAACAATTCCAAGTTTTCTTGGATAAAAGATTCCATAGGCAAGCTTCATATCCGTAAAGCTGGAATGATTCATTAAAATCAAACATGGCTGGTCACCAACCAACTCCATGCGCTCTGTGGTATAAGAAAACTTTATCTTCCGTAATGTGCCTGCACAAACAAGACGGACAACGGTAGCCAGCCACAGTTGCGGCTTTAATGGTTTTTTATGCTTAAGTCTTGGTAACTGCAATACCTCTTCATAAGACATTTCTTTTGTGGCTATTTTCATATACTTATACCTCCCCGGGGTGATGATGTATTCCAAAAATAAAAAAACTATAAACTTTAATTACATTATAGTAAATTTTATGAATATTTTCAACACCTTCTCACTTGGGGTATATTTCCACAAAAGGCTCTGGCTTTATTCCTCGTCCTCCACGCCTAAGCCATATTCATAAATCTCATTAATCTTTGCCTGGGCCTGTTCCATTTCTTTTTTCTTGATAAGAGCATTGCGATCACTTAAGATGGCAAGCATCTCGTCTACCACCTCACCCTCAGGCAGGACGGAATAATGGGATAAATACCCTATCATGCGGGCCGCTGTATAGTCTGTATTTAAATTTTTTGTGATAATGTCACACAGTTCTTCGTGATAGCCACGTTCTAACAGCATATCGTAAAGCTGTAGGCTGAGTTCTGTTCTTGGTTTCATACTTGCTCCGATTCTACTTGTTTTCTAAAATATAATAATCGCCATACTTGGTTCCGTCATGGCCGACAATTATTTTATCAGCTGCTGTAAATCCGAGTTCTCTCAATGCTTTAATTCTTTCTGCTGCCTGAGGCCCGGCCTTGGTTGCAATAATGTTACAATAAAACAAATCGTAGGTGGCTTCTTTAATGAGTGAAATAATATTTGCAATAGAATCTGCAGTTTCATAATCACTGCGCAAATCCAGACGCAATAAACCACACCCATAAAAGTGCTCGTCTGCCTCTCTATGGAACAATTCTATGGTGCCTACGGCTTCCTGAATTTCTTTGTCGATAATTGTCCACCTGACGAAATATCTTTCGTTATAAGAGAAAATCCAAAAATCAACCGCCTGCTTCATCCGCTCAAACGTTTTGTAACAGAAGTCATCTCCGTTACAATTATCGCTGTTAAAAAAAGGCACAGCCAAAGGATCGGAATAGACTTTTAATAAATCGCCGGTATCTTCGGGAGAAATTAAGCGTAATAAAAACTTATCATTTTCAAAAATGGGACAGTATTCATATACATTTTGCATAGCCTGCACCTCTCCATTCGAACTTATGTTCTTATTTGATTCCATTATAACGGATTAAGTGGGATTAATCAAGATTTTTTTCACACATCTACAGATTTTGTCGAAGTAGCATTTTCCTTCTAAGTCACATATGATATAGTACAATTTCTTTAGAAAGGAAGCGTACTATGAACAACAATACTTTTTTTGATAATATAGATAATTCGTGCAACCGATGTCATCAGAATAATTGTAACACCCCAAATCCCGGATGTACTATTTGTCCTCCGGGTCCGGTTGGTCCTCAAGGTCCGATAGGCGCAACAGGCCCGGCGGGTCCGCAAGGTCCGATGGGACCAATGGGTATCCCCGGTCCACGAGGGCTTACCGGTGCACCTGGTCCGGCTGGTGCTCAAGGCCCGGTAGGCGAAACCGGGCCGGCGGGTGAAACAGGGCCAATAGGTCCGCAGGGACTGGCGGGCGAAGTTGGTCCTGCAGGTCCGTCCGATGGGGCCACAGGGGCCGGCGGGTGAAACAGGGCCAATTGGTCCGCAGGGCCCGGCGGGCGAAACCGGTCCGGTAGGTCCGCAGGGTCCGGCGGGTGAAACCGGTCCGGTTGGTCCGCAGGGGCCAATAGGTGAAACGGGACCAGCGGGTGGCATTTTGGGATATGCGGATTTTTACGCACTTATGCCACCGGATAACTCTGCAACGGTTGCGCCGGGAACCGATGTCAGCTTTCCACAGGATGGTCCGAATAGCGGAACCACCATTGTAAGAACAGGGGCAAGTTCTTTCAATTTAACCGAAATCGGAACGTACCAGGTTCTGTTTCAGGTTAGTGTAACAGAAGCCGCCCAGCTTATTCTTACGTTGAACGGAGCAGATTTGGAATATACCGTCGTAGGGCGTGCTACCGGTGTATCACAAATTACCGGAATGGCAATTGTTGAAACAACTTCCGTTGATTCTATTTTGACTGTCCGGAATCCTGCCGGTAATGCAAGTGCTATCACCATTACACCTTTGGCAGGCGGAACCAGACCGGTTTCAGCTCATCTTACGATAATGAGAATAATGTAGCAAAAAAGGCAGAGACTATCTTGGTCTCTGCCTTTTTATCACTCATTTTCGTCAATTCTTTTTTTCATTTCATCATAATACGCCTTATATCGGTATGCCGTTCTTCTGCTGATGTCGCTCTGGTTTACGATTTCCATAATAGACATGCCGCCCTCATATTTAACAGCAAAATCATTGTAGGAAGCCATCCAGGATTCATCATGCTTTTTACGGCCGGAAGGTTTTCTGGAACGGAAATGCTCCAGTTCGGCGCGCAATGCCTTGTTTTCTGCTTCCAGTTCGGATATGTAATTAAGTGCTTCTTCTAATGTTTTTATCATGTTGCCTCCATAAAAATAGAAGTGAAATAATTATATTTACTACTTAACATATACTATTTTACAGAGGTATTGTCAACGTTAAGTTTTCAATAATTGTACTACTTCAATCGATAAGTTCTATTGCGATTTTCTCCAATAGCCACAACATCTTCCATTGAACCTACTAATACTCGTGTTCTAGGCAAACTCAAACCAATATATTCAGCTATATCACTTGCTTTCGATTCTCCGCTCTGCTCAAGATAATCTCTGATTTTTTCAATATTTTCCATTGTTTTCTTCGCCTGTTTTTTATCGCTTGTTTTTATCGCTTGTTTTTTATCGCTTGTTTTTATCGCTTGTTTTTTCTTAAAAGGAAGCGACAACACCGTTCTATCCGGGTCAAATCGTTCCTCAATCACTGGTTCTTCCCAGCCTTCATCTGCCCAAACATTAAAGATATTTGGCACACCGCTTCCGGCACGTTCACCGATATTGATAAGGTTAAACATTTTCATGAGAGCCTTGTTGCGCGGGTCGGATTCACCGCCGATACGCATCTGCTTTTTACCGGTTCTGACATAACCGGGATTTGCCAAAACCAGCTTGTCCGGTTCTTTGCGGATAACAATACCTCGAAGGCCATGATAATCCGCATTAATCAAGCAGTTTGCTAACGCCTCACGAAGCGCCTTGTGCACCGGAGTATCATCAATACGCTCACCGCCGGACATTTTAAACGGCACCTTGACATCCTTAATTATTTTATTATAAACCCTAAAATAGAAATCACATACATTTCCTGACCACTCACCGGAGCTGGACTGCAGTCTGTCACTCCAACGGATCGTTGGGTCCAATTCTTCTCTGTAATCCAGGAAATACTCCGGAAAATGACGGACAATATTATATTCATTGCCAAACATCAGCATACCTGCTGCCGTAGGATGCAGCTTACCATCTTCATCCGAAATCGAAGCCGCTCCTATGCTCCTTAAATATTCGTGGTCACTCAGACGCTCAAAAGGATGACCCTCTTTCAACGAACGATGACTATTACGGTATCCATGAACCGTATCATAATTTAAGTCTTCCATAGGTGCCTTATCCAGCACTTCCATATCCATGGTGCGTTCCGTCTGGTCTCGAAGCATGGTCTTAACCTGCAATCTGGTACAATGATAATCGCCCTCAAAATTGCGACGGAAAGTACCGTTAAAAATATCATTATTTATGTACACCGGCTTCTGTTCCCGCTTTGCCATCGGAACGTAAATAACCATGATGACATCCTTATTGTCACCCACTTCGTAAGTCTGTACATCATCCTCTGATAACAGATTGATGTTTACCTTCTTGGAATTATTGATAGTATCCCAGAAATCCTTGCAAAGCCTGGATGCATTTTGAAGACCGATAGTTTTCCAGCTACCATCTTTTTCTTCTTTAACGCCAAGGATAATGACACCGCCATAGCAGTTAGCAAAAGCAGAATACGTGTCCCACAAAGAAACTGGCAAGCCACCATTTGCTTTTTTCACTTCTCTTCTGTTGTCTTCTCTGTACTCATCAAATTTTGAAAGGTCAAATGTATCTAGCATTTTATTCTGCACACTCTCCATATAGTATTTTATCCATATTCTTTACGAGGTACTCTTGGGCCTGCTTACCGTATATTATAAGCATATATTCAGCTCCTCTACTACTATTTCTTCTCTCTGAACGGATTCCAAGCTGATTTCCCTTTTCCGTTGGCACTGTTATGTTTTTACAAAATTCCTGACTATATTCCTCTTGTAAAAATCCATTGAATTTAAGCCACTGCGTTATGGATTTATAATTCACTTTTTTATAAACGTTTTCATCCACAGCTTCATTTATTTGCTCAACAAATTTTGAGATTGCCTTATCTTCTTTGTAAGAAAACGAATCCAATACTTCCATCGGGAAATCCAGTTTATCACTCTTTTTGGATTTCTTTCCGATATAGCCATTATTTCTCTTTACTTCTTCTAAAACTTCCTTCACAAAGAACATACACCTGATAACATTTGGATTATTAAGAACCGACTCCTCGTCTGCCGGTAAATTGTTTATAGGATTATTTCCTTCGGCAATTCTCTGTAAATATACAATTGCAGTCTCCAGTTTTTTCATATCTACTGATTCCATATAATCACTGCCTTTCTTTTAATTTGTGATGTAATTCTTTAGTTAACGCCCTGATTCTTGCAAAAAAATAAAAGCACAATTATTTTGGATGGGCGGTGTATCCATCATCTCAGGTACTCTTTACAGAGTGTGTCGGGAACCATTTCCGACCTCAAAATAATTATGCTTACTATTTAACATATTATATTTTCACCTACAATATACTATTTTTTCTTCATATTGTCAACTTAGCATTTCTTTAGCCTTCCACTATGTAATCGTCGCATTTCCTTCGACTCTTGCACATCATACATAGTAGATACATAAAAATACTCTCCCTCTGTATCCAATTTTATTCCCAGTAAAACATTGTCATCATATCTCTTAACAAATTCAATACTTCTTCCTGTTTCATTAGGATTTATTCCAATATAATCAGGTGTTGCAAGTATATCCGGAATATAATCAATATACTTTAAGCATTTATAATGCTTTCTCTTAACCATATGTGCAGGCAGGCCCTTCGAACGAAAAATATCTAACTGTTCTACATCTATGCCAAGAATCTTATTAAATTTGTCAGTGAAAGTTCCAACTTTCAGTAACTCACCGTTGTCTCCCATAACTCCATTTCTATTTTTTTCATCAAAATCGCCTTGTGTCACTTTTGTTTCTTGACACCATTATATCATCATTCCGCGCAAGTGTCAATCTCATTTTTGACACACATTAAAAGGGCAGCCAAACTGACCGCCCTTACTACTACTCACTCTATCAAATTCCATAAAAAAACTTCTTAATATTCTCCGCTTCCGGATAATCTAACCGGTTTATTACCTCTACAACACTCTCGGCATCATATACCAGTTCCACCGGTTCCATTTCGATTACACCACTCTCTATGGTCAGAATACCAGCCCTTGCAATGTTTTTTTCCTTTCCCGGACACCCTAGAGAACCCACATTGATGTACCACTGATTGCCCGCCTTACGAATGATCCTGCTATGGTCATGTCCGACCAAAACAATGTCGCTGTCTACGTGTGCTATCATGTGCTCCAAATCTCTGTCTGACGGGGTTGGAACATACGGCACATATTATCCTCCCATTTATGATGCCGCATTCCCCCATAGTCCATTTGCTCCTCGTTAGGATACTGCACCGTTTTCTCGGGATAAGGACCGATACCGATGATATCCCCGCAGCAACACTATCTTTCAGCAATATTTTCCATGGAAATCGAATAATTCCGATTGGTTCTGTACATTCTAAGCCTGAAAGGATGGTGCATTATGACTGATAAGAATTTTGAAGACAATTATGGAGACGGCGATATCCCAGAGGTAGATTTACCACAGGATGGTGCGAAAAAGCCAAGCAAAGAGGACTACGAGAACGTGGAACCATTGCCGGAGTCCACTCGTCCGAGAAAGGATGGACCGGGAGGGGAATAGGGGCCCCCTCCCCTCGCATCCGCTCACTCGCTTTTGAGCTCAAAAAATGCCCATCGGAACCTTTTCGATTCCGATGGGCATCTGAGATTTTAATTATTTTCCGGCTCTTATGTTTTTAACTGTAATTTTCTGAATACTTAAATTTTCATATACTCTAATTCCACCATTACCAACAGGAGCCTGTGCTAAAAGACCAACTTTAACAACAGGTTCAACAGGAAGATGGAAATACCTCATCATATAAAAATTGTCACCATCCACAGAGTAATGGAATGCGAAATTATTCCCTACTCTGCAAACTTGTAACCACGCTGTATTACCTTCTAAATTACATCCATTGGCATCATCGGAATCTCCTTTTGTTACCACGCTTACAGCAGCATGGGTGCCGAAATCCGTCAATTCAAAACAACATTTCGCCCAACAGTTCATATCCTTCATAACCATTACAGATGCAGAATCATATGTATCCTTAAATTCATGTGAAACCTTAACTTTAAGTACAAAATCTCCTTCTATTTCTGTATAATAATATGGCGCATTACAAAGCGACTCCGGAAGAATTCCCTCCTCACATTCATCAATACTTCCACAGAAAAAATCTGTCTGCCCAGGTGCTTGGATTTCAATTCTATTATCCGTCTTTTTTATTTTGCTTTCATTCAACCACTTAAATTCCATGATGAATTAACCCCCTTTAATATTATAAACATATCAGATATATTTTAAAATGTCTGTAGCGTTTCACAAAAATTCGATACTCTCTCCATTTTGTAAAAGAAAAGTCCAAAAACAAAAATATTCTGGACTTTTAATCTTTTTTACCACGTCTTTATTTCAATTGTTCCTTCAATTCCTGAAAACTCTCCAATGCACTCTGCAGATTTTCAATGATATCTCCAGCAAGTTCATCAGGATCCGGAAGATTATCTAAATCTGCAAGTGCTCTATCTTTTATCCAGAAAATATCCAAACTTGTTTTATCCCGTTTTAAAATCTCTTCCACAGAAAACTTACGCCAACGTCCATCAGGATTTTCTTCTGTCCATGTTGGTTTTCTTACATGGCGATTTTCGGGATTATAACAAGCCACAAAATCGTCCAAATCTTTATCCTGCATTGGATTCTTTTTCAGCGTAAAATGAATATTCGTTCTGAAATCATAAATCCAAATTTCCTTTGTCTGTCTTTCTGAACTCGCAGGACGCTTGTCAAAAAATATAACATTTGCTTTTACACCTGGCTTATAAAAAATACCTGTTGGTAATCGAAGGATTGTGTGTAAGTCTGTAGTCTGTAGAAGTTTCTGGCGAATAGTTTCTCCAGCTCCTCCTTCAAACAACACATTATCCGGAACAACTACCGCTGCCTTACCTGTAGCATTCAAAATAGTGTTAATATGTTGCAAAAAATTAAGTTGTTTGTTGGATGTGGTTGTCCAAAAATCTTGTCTATTGTAAACAAGCTCATCTTCCTCTTGCTCACCTTCTTCGTTCGTAAACGTCATAGAAGACTTTTTACCAAACGGAGGATTGGTAAGACAATAATCCACTCTATATCCCGGGTCCGTCAACAATGCATCGCCTAATGTAACCGGAACATTTCCATAAATATCTCCAATATTATGAAGATATAAATTCATCAAGGCCATCTTAAATGTCATACCAACAAGTTCATTGCCATAGAATGTTTCATTCTTCAAAAATTCTTTCTGCTCTCTATCCAATGAATAATTATTCGGGTCCGTAATAAACGATTGTGCAGCAAGAAAGAAACCTCCACTACCACAGCAAGGGTCTGCAATTGTTTTCTTAGGCTCCGGACGCATACAACGAACCATCGCACGAATCAAAGGTCTTGGAGTAAAGTACTGACCTGCACCACTCTTAACATCTTCCGCATTTTTCTGAAGCAAGCCCTCATAGATTTCACCCTTGACATCGGAGGACATAGAAACCCATTTTTCCCCATCAACCATCTGAACTACACGATAGAGAATGGCTGCGTTACTAATCTTATTGGTTGCACCCTTGAAAATCTTCCCTAAAATACCGGTCTGTTCTCCAAGCTTTTCCAATATTTTTTTGTACTGCTCTTCCAGTTCTGCGCCTTTTAAATTGCACATATCAGCCCAACCATATCCAGTTGGAATACCTGTATCTTTTTTGTATGGAGGTTTCGAATATTCATCTGACATTTTTAGGAATATCAAATATGTCAATTGTTCAAGATAATCCCCGTAGCCAACACCATCATCTCTTAAGGGGGAACACATTCCCCATACTTTTGAAATTATTGCGCTTGATTGCTCTGACACTCTTAGAATCCTCCTTCAAATGCTTTCTTTAAAATGCTCTGACGCAATGCCTCTGCCTGCATCAAAGCATTATTTATTGTTTGCTCTATATAATCGCAAACCGACATTCTATTTTCAATTTCATCAGCTATTTTCATTTGTTTTTCTTTAGAATCAATATACGGAACACAAATTTTCCTTAGCACACCAAGTCCTACCGTTTTCTGGGCCGTTCCCGTAGCTCCTCGAGATGCTTGAGCAAAAACTTCTGGCGCTTGCAAAGCATAGTACAGATATTTTTGTATTACTCTTTCGTTTGGTCTTAACAATGCTATATGACGTTGAAAACAGAACTCTTTATCAAAATCCACAAGAACAGATATACCAAATGAACCCGTTACAGTATATAGAATATCTCCTTTGATAGGTTTTCTTTTACCATCTATTGACTCATAATAATCTTTACCGACAAAAGACGTCTCATCCCACATGATTCTATTATTTGTTATATTAGAAATCATGATAAAAGGAATCCCTGTTTCTGCTTTAGGAGGCGGCATATGATCACCATCCGTAACATGTTCACATATATCACTAATCATAATTTTCTCATCACAATTTTTAAATACGTCCTTTAATACTGCCTGTCGGTACACTTTTAACTGCTCTTTTGTTTTGTTTAATGTTTCTACACTATCGTCAAGTTGCGAAAGTAATTCTTCAATGCGCACAACTATTCTTTCTTGCTCTTCTAACGGCGGAACTAATACATCTAAAGAATTTAAAACGGTTTGACTTATGTTTTTTTGTGTACCACCTTTTCCTTTACTAATAAGCTCTGATTTCATCATCGCCATAAAATAAAACATGTACCTGGTGGTTACACCATATAATTCTTTTGCATAAGCTATCGCCTGATTAGTACAGCATTCCATTCCAGTAATACCAAGTTTTCCAATACTTCCATACATTGCAACAAGAAGTGTTCCTTCTGGAATTATTTTTGCACTGCTGTTCTTTAACCCCAGTTCCGTTATTTTTCCTTCAGATTTTGTCACGATTCCATTATTTAAGTCTCCAATTATCAGCCATGGAATAGTTCCATTTTCATAGTATTCTTTTTCTGTCGCTTTTGGCGTTCCTCCCGAACCCCATTTCACAACTTCAGGCATTTTTTTTATTACCCAGCCTTCAGGTATGTTATCAAAGGTTATAGCCATACAATACACTATTCTCCTCTTCATTAACTGTTTACGCTACCAATTCCACATTCATTTCCTGCAAAATATTTTCGTATGCATCGCCAAACACATCATAGAATCTACCCAATCCTCCTTTATGGTCGAATGGACTTAAATCTAAATCCTCCGGCTCAATACTTAGAGATGATGCAATATGGTCTTTTATCATACGAAGCCATTCCATTTGTTCTTCTGTAAAATGAACTGCACCTGCATTTCTTTTGAGAGTCCATTGCATGAAGTTATAATTTACTTTATCCGCAAAAGGTGAAAGATTATCTGCATAACCCATTTCAAAACGAATGATAGAAATCAAATCTGTGAACTTTGCCAAGGTACCTTTTTTCACTTTTTCCGGTTTCTTTATGGCATAGCAATCCCACAAACGCTCTACTGTAACCCCTTTTGACTTCAATTTCTCATACAATAACTTTAATCTTTCAATCGCCATTGGACGATCTTTATAACGTTGGTCATACACAATTCTAAGCGCAATAATCTCGTCCTTGTTTTCCTCTATGAACGACCTGAAACTATTAATGGTTCTATCTGCTGCTGCCTGAACGTCCGTGTCATACCCCACGTTTATAACTTCATCAATATTTACATTATCAATAAGTTGGTCATGACTTCTACGAACATTTTCTATATAATTCCTAACCTCTGGGTTATAAAACAGCGCTACTGCTTTCTTTATCATTTCAACTTTAGCATTCTCCAGACATTCTTTCTGTTCTTCTGAAGGTTCCTGCTCACCATCTAACACTATCCCTGCACAACTCGCTTGCACATCGATATCAAAAGCATCGAGCAATTGTTGTGATATATTTCCCGCAGACACACCAACGTTGGCAGCAAACTCTGTTCTTTCCTTTGGCGACATCTGACTATTCAAACGAATAAGACGATTTGCCAAAGATATAAGTGTATTTTCATCCTTAGAACCCATTGCAACATTCATCATTAACTCTTTCATACTTACTGTTGGCTTGCGCTCTAATGTTCTTGTTTCAGTTTTCTTTGATTTTGTAACACCAACCGCATCTACTATAACAAAATGGTCTTTATTTTCTGTTGCAGACGGCGTAACTTTCTGCAAATCATCTTTATTAAGAGTACGAGTTCCTCTGCCTTTCATTTGTTCGAAGTAGTTTTTACTGCGCACATCTCGCATAAAAACCAAGCACTCTATCGGTTTTACATCTGTTCCGGTAGCAATCATATCTACAGTTACAGCAATTCGCGGATAATAATCATTTCTAAAACTTGAAAGAACACTTTCCGGTTTTTCAGCCTGACAGGTGATTTTTTGACAGAACTCGTTTCCCTCTCCAAATTCTTCACGCACTACCTGAATAATATCATCTGCATGACTATCTGTTTTTGCAAAAATAAGAGTCTTTGGAACCTCCTTACGATATGGAAACAGCTGCGTAAATAAATTATCTTTAAACGTCTTAATTACAGTACGGATTTGACTCGGATTAACAACATCTCTATCGAGAGTTGAAGCTGTATATATTACATCCTCGTCCATCTGTTTCCAACGCATAGCACGAGTTAAACGATCGCGGTATTCTATCCACTGTCTCAGTACCTGTGCTCCATTTCTACCAACTTGTGTTTCGATTACAAAAATATCCTCACCAACGTTGACGCCATCAATAATTGCCTGCTCACGAGAATATTCGCTAACTACATTCTGTTTAAAAAATGCAAATGTTCTCATATCTGGAGTAGCTGTCAAACCAATAATAAAAGAATCAAAATACTCCAGAACCTGGCTCCAGACGTTATAAATAGACCTGTGGCATTCGTCAACTATAATGCAGTCAAAGAATTCAGGGGGATATTTCTTATTATAAACAACTTCTTTTACAGGCTGTGAGTCTGCAGATGCTTGCTCATACATGGACTCATCCTCTGTAGATTCGTCGATTTCTTCGCCCTTCAATATAGAATACATACGCTGAATCGTGCTAATGCATATCTGCACATCATTTGGTATGTATGAATTTTTCAATCGCCGGACACCATATATCTGTGAAAAAGAACGGTTATCATCATTCGGCATATAAGCAAGAAATTCTCGTTCTGCCTGCTCACCCAATGATTTTGTATCTACGAGAAATAAAATTCTGTTCACTTTTGCATATTTCAGCAAACGATATGCAGCCGTAATTGCAGTAAATGTTTTTCCTGCACCAGTAGCCATCTGCACCAATGCTTTTGGTTTGTTTTCCGAAAAAGACTTATCCAAATTCTTAATCGCCTTAATCTGACAATCTCTAAAACCTGCCGTGTCAAATTCAGGGAATTTCTTCATATTGTTTCTGATTGTGTCCGGCTGTTCTAAAAGCTTTTTCAACGTTTCCGGTCTATGAAACGAAAACACATTTCTAGAACGACATTTCAAGTCGTCATAATCCGTAAAACGAGTTAATTCCCCCGTTGCTTCATATGCAAAACGAATATGATATTCCACATTAACATATTTAAACTTACTATTTGCATATCTTCCGGACTGACCTTCAACAACAGTTATATTTTCTCCTGCATCATCTTTTTTTGCTTCAACAACCCCAATAGGTTTTCCCTCTATAAACAATGCATAATCAACAGGACCTGTACTTGTTGGATACTCACGGACAGCAACACCTAATGACGCCATCGGATTTACCATGGATAAATCTTGTATTGTCCAGCCAGATTGTACTAATTTCCCATCGATGATTTCTCTTGCTTTTTCTTCTGGTGTCATTAGTGTTCCCCTCCTTTGTAACATAAATTAGCTGCATAACTATTCAAACTCTATATCTCATTATATCACGCGAATCCTCATTTCACAACACCACATATAGCTCCCTTATAAGCAAATTTCATACATCTTTCTCTAGCAAAACCGATCGCTTTTTCCCCACAACTCCATTCCCCATATGCGTTTCTCCCACTTTTCCATACAAAAAAATCTCCGTTCGAAACTGTTACGTTCCAAACGGAGATTTCATTATTTTATATAGTTTCCTTAACCGTTAGTTAAGCGATTGCTTATCCAGCCCTCGAATCCTCTCCCTCCTGCTTCGCAGTCGTTCGCTCCTTCTCGTGCCCTTCCCGCCCGGACAAACTTCACTCCCATGCAAACCCACGCTTTCCAACCACATTACAACCTCCATAACATACGCCTGCAATCACGCTTACGCGTGCTTTCCGGATGCCGCAAACAAAAAGGACACTGAAACACACAAATGTGTATTTCAGCGTCCTCTTTATTTGCGTCCCCTCAAGTGCAACAATGCACTTGAGGGCGTATGTTATTCAGTTCGCATGTCCTTGTAAACACAAGTCACACGTTCTCTTCAGTTTGCCTCTTACTTATCAGCGATAGCAGCCTGAGCAGCAGCCAGTCTTGCGATCGGCACGCGGAATGGAGAACAGGAAACGTATGTTAAGCCAAGCTTATGGCAGAATTCAACGGAGGATGGGTCACCGCCGTGCTCACCACAGATACCTACATGAAGTTCTGGGCGAACTGCCTTACCAAGCTTAATGGACATATCCATTAACTTACCAACACCAGTCTGGTCGAGCTTTGCGAATGGATCGTTCTCGAAGATCTTAGCGTCATAGTAAGCATCTAAGAACTTACCAGCGTCGTCACGGGAGAAACCGTAAGTCATCTGAGTTAAGTCGTTAGTACCGAAGCAGAAGAATTCAGCTTCCTTAGCGATTTCGTCTGCAGTTAAGCATGCTCTTGGGATTTCGATCATAGTACCAACTTCGTACTTGAGGTCAACACCTGCAGCAGCGATTTCAGCATCAGCTGTAGCTACTACTACATTCTTAACGTACTTTAATTCCTTGATTTCACCAACAAGAGGAATCATGATTTCAGGAACTACCTTCCAGTCAGCATGCTTCTTCTGTACGTTGATAGCTGCACGGATAACAGCCTTTGTCTGCATCTTAGCGATTTCTGGGTAAGTAACCGCAAGACGGCAGCCTCTATGACCCATCATTGGGTTGAACTCATGTAAGGAAGCGATGATAGCCTTGATGGTTTCTACGCTCTTACCCTGAGCCTTAGCGAGCTTTTCAATATCAGCTTCTTCCTGTGGAACGAACTCATGGAGAGGTGGGTCCAGGAAACGGATAGTAACCGGATGTCCTTCGAGAGCTTCGTAAAGAGCTTCGAAGTCGCCCTGCTGGTATGGAAGGATCTTTTCAAGAGCTGCTTCTCTTTCTTCTACAGTATCGGAGCAGATCATTTCACGGAATGCAGCGATTCTGTCTTCTTCGAAGAACATATGCTCTGTACGGCAGAGACCGATACCTTCAGCACCGAGCTCACGAGCCTTCTTAGCGTCTGCAGGAGTATCAGCGTTTGTACGAACCTGAAGCTTACGGAACTTGTCAGCCCAAGCCATGA
>JAZNXI010000094.1:0-12137 GCA_045593825.1 Lachnospiraceae bacterium | reverse complement strand
TGCCGTCTCGCTTGAGACCTTCATCCATGGCTCGATGTGCATCTCCTACAGCGGCCGCTGCGGCCTGTCCTACGCCCTCACCGGACGCGACGCCAACCGCGGCGCCTGCACCCAGCCCTGCCGCTGGAACTACGCCATCGTCGAGGAAACACGCCCCGACGAGCCCATGCCCATACACAGCGGCCGAACTTGGCGCAAGGGGTGTTCAGACCAAGGCGCAGGCAGTTTGGCGGTGCTGCTATGTTGCGTACGCGGTCCATGGCAGCATCCAAATTTGTGGAAACCTTGTTCATACCTGCAACAATCACTACGTTCTTTGGTCCGTGGATAAGGCTTGCCACACGGTTGCCACGGCCATCGATATTTACCAGCTGGCCGTCTAAGGTGATGGCGTTGGTGCTCATAAAGTAATAGTCGCAGTGGGAAACTTCGGCGTAAAGGGCGTCCTGTTCTTCCGGAGTTTTTGCGTTCATGCGGTCATACACGGTGTAATCGGAGTTCTTGAGGTCGCTGATTAAACCGATTTCTTCTAAGGTCATAGAGCCTCCCCAGGAAACAGAGCATCCCGGAGTTAAGAAGCGTTTTGCGGTAAGCAGGGCTTCTTCCTTAGTTTCGCAGTAGTAGCCTTCGATTCCTCGTAAGTTGAACTTGTCGATGAGGGAATCTGCCAGATTTTCATAGTATTGCTGTTTTGGTGTGGACATTGGGTTACCTGCCTTTCTTCGAATGGTACTTTTGTGTTCATTTTACTACATTCTTCTAATGCTTTCAAGGTTTTTAGCCGAAAGATATAGTAAGGGATATTATGCCCAAATGCAGAAAATTTACTGGAAATATGTTTGCAAATATATTATACTAAAAGGTAAGGTAATCGGAACCGGTTGCCGCATAACATAAAAGGGGTGGACCCATGAAAAAGACAAATATCATTTTGATTTTAATAGCTATGTTGAGCCTGCTTGGTCTTGGTGCTGTTGTACTGTTGTTTGGCGATAACAAGAAAACGCCGAATACCAATATACCAACATTGGACGAATATAAAGATCACTATATCGAGGATGCAAATAAAAACAAGGAAATTGTGGTGGAAGTAAAGGAAAACTTTGCACAGGCGGAATCCGGTATCTACACCAATGAGTTCCAGGCTTCGGTGCGTGGCAAAATTGCAGAGTTAATCAATACACACACCTATACTGAAGACAATCCTTTGGTGATTTATAATCCGTTCGGAACCAATTCCCAGTCTCTTTATGTGTATTTTGAGACAGAGGAGCCTTATGCGGTTTCTTATTCCGTACATACCCCGGAAGCAGATTATAAGGATTATGGTGCATTCATCGTGCCAAACCGTCCGGATACTTCCAAGGTGCATGAGTTCCAGGTAATCGGCCTCATCCCGGAAGAAACCAACATGATTACCCTGCGTTTAATGGATGTGAACGGCGTGGTAACCATCCGCCGGTTCTATTTCTACAATGAAAATGCTGTGGCAGCAGCCACCATAGAACTGGAAACCGAGCAGGGAACAAAACAGGTAGAAAACGAAGATAAAACCTTCAGCACCGTGCCTGCAAGCAGCGAGAGCTTAGCAGAGGGTATGTTTGTGGTATTCCCGGCAGCTAACGAGGTTTCCCCATATCTTCGTTTTTATGATAATGACGGCGTACAGCGCTGTGAAATTCCGTTAGAGATTTACGGCACCAAGCGTCTTCTTGTTTTTGAAGATTTGATGTTCTTCAAGGTGTCCGATGAAAAGTTCGTCGGCATCAACCGTCTGGGCGAAGTGGTAAAGATTTTCACGGCAGAAAATTATACCTTTGGCGAAGATTACTGCTTTGACAAAAACAACGATATTCTAATGCTGGCCTCGGATAAGCGACAGTCTTCCGTGGATGATTGCGTGATTTTGTTAGACCGGGAAACCATGGAAGTTACGGAACTGGTGGACCTTGGTGACTTGCTTCCGGAATACAAAGTAAAGTGTGAGAAAGAAAACGGTGTGCAGGACTGGCTTTCTCTAAACTGTATTTCCTTGGTGGAGGGTAACCGTTTATTGGTTAGCGGCGACAAAACCGACACCATCATCAAAATCCGCCGCTTGTATAACGACCCAAGAATTGCCTTTATGGTAGGTGATTCCGAAGAATTTAAGGGCACTCCGTATACCACCATGTTTGCCCAGGAAGACAATGGGTTTGAAATGCATCACGGTCTGAATATGATAGAATATCAGCCATATGATTTAATCCGTGAAACAAGACATTACATTTGTCTGCTCCATAACAATGAGGATTTCGATTACGAAAAGCGTCAGGAGCATTATGCGGTTTATTACCGCTACCTGGTAGATGATGCGGAGGGCGGCGAGGGCACCCAGGGCAGTGTGCGTCTGGTGGATAGCTTTGTGCTTCCTGAAGTTGGCGATAACGGCAGTATCCAGTGGTACGGTGACCACCTGTTGTTTGCTTCCGATAAAAAAGCAGAGTTTTACGAGTACGACAGTGAATTTAATTTGATTACCAAATATACCTATAAAGAACCAGTGGTGGAAAAAACCGAAGAAGAAAAAGAGTATGAGGAGGATTTTCCGCCGGCAGATGCTACCGTGGCTTTTTTACGTGTAGCAAAGCAGAACTTTACAGGCTATTACTACAGTGCGGAACCGGTAATTATCATGCCGGTAGAGACAGAAGTTGAAGGAGCAGAATCCGAGAATGAGTAAAAAGCTTTTTATTGCAGAAAAGCCAAGCGTGGCGCAGGAATTCGCCAAGGCGTTAAAACAGAACTTTTCCCGTAAGGACGGCTATCAGGAATCTAACGAGAGCGTGGTTACCTGGTGCGTGGGTCACCTGGTTACCATGAGCTATCCTGAGGTGTATGATCCGGCGTTAAAAAAATGGGCAGTGGAAACACTGCCATTTTTGCCGAAGGAATATAAGTACGAGTTGATTCCGGCGGTGGAAAAGCAGTTTAATATAGTTAAAGGACTTTTAAACCGTGAGGATGTGGACTGCATTTACATCTGCACCGACTCAGGACGTGAGGGTGAATATATTTACCGTTTGGTAGACCAGATGGCAAAGGTTCCTGCCGCAAAGGAGCGCCGCCGTGTGTGGATTGACTCCCAGACGGAGGAAGAAATTCTTCGCGGCATCCGGGAGGCCAAACTTTGGACGGAGTACGACAATTTGTCGGACTCTGTTTATTTGCGTGCAAAAGAAGACTACCTGATGGGTATCAACTTTTCCAGAATTTTAACCTTAAAGTACGGATATTCTGTCCGTAACTTTATGAAATCCGATAAAAACATCCCGATTTCCGTAGGCCGTGTTATGACCTGTGTTTTAGGTATGGTGGTGCGCAGAGAGCGGGAAATACGAGCCTTTGTAAAAACACCGTTTTACCGTGTGCTGGCAAGCGTACAAGCCGGGGACAGCGACAAAACCTTTGATGCGGAATTCCGTGCGGTGGAGGGAAGTAAGTACTTCAATACGCCGATGATGTATAAGGAAAACGGCTTCAAAAAGGAAGAAGACGCCAAGGCATTAATTGATAATTTACAAGGTCTTCCTGCCAAAGTGCATAAGGTGGAGCGCAAGAAAGAAAACAAGAATGCGCCGCTTTTATTCAACTTGGCAGAACTTCAGAATGAGTGCTCCAAACTGTTTAAAATCAGCCCGGATGAAACCTTAAAAATCACTCAGGAATTATATGAAAAGAAACTGGTAACTTACCCAAGAACCGATGCCAGAGTTCTTTCTACAGCTGTAGCAAAGGAAATCTATAAAAACATCGCTGGTCTCAGAAATTTCGGCCCGGTGGGCGACTTTGTAACCGAAATTATTGAAAACAAGAGCTATCAGGGACTTGCAAAAACACGTTATGTCAACGATAAGCAGATTACCGACCACTATGCCATTATCCCAACGGGACAGGGATTATCTGCCTTAAATTCCGTATCCGAGGTGGCCGGCAAGGTATACCAGTTAATCTGCCGCCGATTCTTAAGCATTTTTTATCCGCCGGCAGTGTATCAGAAGCTGGCGATAGAGCTGTTAATCGGTGAGGAACATTTCTTTGCCAATTTTAAAGTGCTGCTTGACGAGGGATACTATAAAGTGGCAGGAAATCCGGGCAAGAAAAAGCAGGACTCTGGTGAGGAGGAAGAAGAATTCGGAATGGATACGCTGGCGCTTTTTCAAAACCTGAAATCCGGCATGGAGCTTCCTGTGAAGGAATTCAACATCAAGGAAGGCGAAACCTCACCGCCAAAGCGGTATAATTCCGGTTCGTTGATTCTTGCCATGGAAAATGCGGGACAGCTCATCGAAGACGAAGAACTCCGTGCCCAGATAAAGGGCAGCGGTATCGGTACCAGTGCAACCCGTGCGGAAATTTTAAATAAGCTGATTAAGATTACTTACTTAAATTTAAATAAAAAGACCCAGATAATCACACCGACCCTGCTTGGTGAGGTGATTTACGACGTGGTGGCATGCTCTATTAAGTCTCTCTTAAATGCAGAACTTACCGCCAGCTGGGAAAAGGGTCTTACTTATGTTGCGGAGGGAAGCATTACTTCTGAGGAGTATATGCAGAAGCTGGAAGGCTTTGTCAGCCGTATGACCAATGGAGTAAAAGGATTGAATAATCAGAATTCCATTGTGGGACTGTTTATGGAGTCTGCAAAAAATTACAAGTAGTATATCATTAAAATGATATAGAGTAACAGTTTCGGGGAAACAGGTGAAACTCCTGTACGAGCCCGTCGCCGTGAAGCGAAGTACCTGTTTCGGTTCTAACCTTGGTGCCACAACCTTGGGACATGCCATTGGAAGCAATTCTGAGAAGGCGGACTGAATCATCGCTGAGTCGAAATACCCGGCTGTTATGATCCTTTGCAGTATGCCGCGGGCGCCGGCAAAAAGGGAAACAATTTAAATTAGGAGGAAATTATATGAAGTTCACAAGTAACAAAAAATTTACTTCGTTGCTCCTTTGTATGATGCTTATTGTGGCTATGGCATTGACAGCAGGATGTGGCGAAAAGAAAAATGAAGAACCTTTGGGAACGCCGCTGTTTGAGGGCGGCGTCATGGGCGAAGGCCGGACTGCCTTTGATTTTGTGGTAGTGGATAAAG
Source organism: Lachnospiraceae bacterium (assembly GCA_045593825.1). Lineage (GTDB taxonomy): Bacteria > Bacillota > Clostridia > Lachnospirales > Lachnospiraceae > SIG299. The sequence goes on along the minus strand of JAZNXI010000094.1, from coordinate 6,996 downwards.
AAGGCAAAGAAACAGCCTTTGAAATCCATACTGACAAAACCATTGTGGGAGATGCGTTACTGGAACTTGGCTTAATTGCCGGTGAAGAAGGTGCCTATGGTCTTTATGTAAAGCAGGTTAACGGAATTACTGCTGATTATGATGTGGACCAGACGTATTGGGCGTTTTATATCAATGGTGAGTACGGCATGACCGGTGTGGATGTAACCAACATTGAAGCCGGTGCGACCTACAGCTTTAAGGTTGAAAAGTAATGAAGCTGAAGATTCGCGAGATTGCAGTATTCGGTATGTTGGGAGCGCTGATGTATGCTTCTAAGATGCTGATGGAAGTACTGCCAAACATTCATTTACTTGGTGTGTTTACTATAGCGTTTACTGTGGTTTACAGAAAAAAAGCGCTGTATCCGATTTATATTTATGTTTTATTAAATGGATTATTCAGTGGGTTTGCCACCTGGTGGATTCCGTATTTGTATGTGTGGGCGGTGCTTTGGGGAGTAACCATGCTTTTGCCAAAGAAGATGCCAAAGACAGTACAGCTGGTTGTGTATATGCTGGTAAATGCCTGTCATGGCCTTTTGTTTGGTGTGCTATATGCACCGGCGCAGGCACTGTTATACGGCCTTAGCTTGGAAGGAACCCTGGCCTGGATTGCAGCAGGACTCCCTTTTGATATTACCCACGGAATCAGTAATTTTATCTGCGGCGTATTGATAGTGCCGGTTGTGCATGTGTTACGGCGTTTGGAAAACGAAACGAACTAGCACGCTATAAGAAGTAAAAAATCCTATTCCTTTTCAAACCGTTAGCGAAAGCGGGTTTGTAGGAATAGGATTTTTCTTACTTCTTGTACCTCGGTTCAATTACAGTGGTAAAAAAAATCATTAACCCGATGCTGACTATCATGCAGCCAACCACGGAAATCAAAATTACCAAAAGAATATTTGCCGGGGTAAGCAGCGGTAGTCCAATGGCGGTATACAGAATTGCTGCCACAAACCACAGCTTACTCATGGCTTTGTTATAAGCACGGACATCGGTAACTTCAAATTGTTCTGCATTGGCCCAGAAGCCGCTCGGTTTGTCGGAATGGCGGCAGCGGATGCCCATAATCAGAAAGAAGACTCCAATTAGGGCAAAGGCGGAAAAGGCATAAATTCCGGATGTCATACGGATTCCTCCTTATAAAGCTGATAAGCATATCGGGCAACAAAGGCTACGGCAATCAGTAATAATACTTCAACAATCCATACAGGAGCACCAAGACCGGTAATTACTACCGTAAGGAAATCTACCGCAAAATGGATGCCGAAGGCAATAAACCAGTAGGTTCTGCTTTTGGCGGAGACTGCCTTGTAAACCAATACGGACAGGGCAATCTGCAGGATGAGAGCAGCCAGGCGTTCTATGCCTGCCATATAAAACTGCCAGGAAGGAAGCTCCCACAATACTTTGATTTGTTCAAAGGTGGTCTGCCTAAGCTCGGCATCCACCAGTTCTACGGAAGCCTGCAGAGCTCCGGAATTAATCATGAAGGCGGATAATAAATTGCTGACATAAGTCATACCAACAAGCAGGATTGCTTCGATGCCGCCGTGGCCGATACCATACATCAGGGCATTTTGTTTATTTAAAGAATCTTTCATGAAGAATTTCATGGCAATCAGCCGGCCGGTTTCTTCAAATAAAGCTGCTGCCAGGCCGCCATACAATCCGTAAAGAATGATATTGTCGGTAAGCAGGGTTCCTGTTGCGGTTAAAACAACAGAGTGCATCAGGGATTCCAGTACGAGTGCGAACACGATAAATACCGCACTACCGATAACAAAAGAAGTCAGGTTGGCTTTCAGCTTGATTTTAACTAAAATCAAAAGTGCAACAGGTAAACCGATGGATAGAATCAGTGAAAATATCATTCCTCCCAGGCTTGCAACGGAGACAGTGCCCCATTCCATAACAGTGTTCATAAGTCATTCTCCTTTCCTTAGTTCAAGTTTTTCAGTGTGTTATATATACTTTCAAGTTCAGCGGAATCTTCCATGCCAAACAGATAGTTTGTTCCGTCGGTGGTGCGTATCAGTAAAAAGGCGTCATCATACGGGTCCAGGCAGAGCAGACCGCTTTGACCGATATCCTTGATACTAAATTTTCCTTTGAAAAGATGCGGGAAATTGGTACCCCAGGTTTTGGAGGTTTCCGGCATCTCGGTAAGATAGGAGACTGCGTAAATTTCATCCAAAGGAACGGAATATTCCAAATCCGTGTGATGGGCTTCCAAAGCGGTTTCTGTTAAAACCACCGTAGGTTTGGTGAATTCTTCTTTTACGGTAAACAGCCCGATAAACGGAAGAAGCAGCATCATCACCACTGCAAAAATATCCAGTGCTTTGCCGGCCGGATGGGCAAAATTTACGGTAACGCCAAAACCGACACGGGAATTTACAAACAGATTTTTATCGTTTTTGTTATAACAGATGATTCCGTATGGCCAGTTGTCGTCTTCATCCATCAGAATTTCGGAAGGTTGTTCTTTGTTAAGACGCTGTTGTTCTTTTCGGATTTTCAGCTCCATACCAACTACCAGAGCAAGTATGCCGGTTACAAAAAGGGCAAGAGCAATGATGAAAGCCCATTCGGAAACAAACAGTAATAGGGCACTGAAACTGATGGCGGCACTCAGCCAGCTGACATATATCCAGCATTTGCCCCAGTAATATCGACGGATGCGGGTAAGTACTGCGGTGAGGGTAACATCGCTGTTGACGCGGTCCTCCTTTTTCCGGAGCACGGTATAGCAGTAGTAGCACATCAGAATGGTGGAGGAGTTACATAAAATAACAATGTACAGTGCGCTGATGGAACCTTCCATGGGAACTACCAGCGGAAACATCAGAGGAATCAGGCTGACTAACAGTGGCAATAAGAAATTGACAAAGGTGTAGGTGCTTTGTTTTTCTTCAAACACGGAGGCAAGAGAGGTGTCGGCAACCTGTACCTTTATCAGCTCCGGATGATACCAGTTTTCCTTTTTTAAAGCGCGCATTGCTTTCACGGCTGTAATGTATGGGATATTCGGAACAATAATGATGGCATCTACCCATAGCATAACGTAGGTCAGGATAACGGAGAGGTATTCCATAAAAAACGCAGGAATATATAACAGTGTCAAAACGGTGCAGGTTATGGTAAGTTCTCTTGTATATTTTTTAGTAATAGCCAAAACACGTGGGTCCTCCCAGGCTTCCTTTGGAATGGTGGTGGAAAGAATCAGGTTGTTCTTTGGCTTACGTTCGTTTAACATGGTAAAGTATATGACCGGTAGTATTGGTACAAAGCAAATGGCCAGAAATAGATTCATAATTGTAATAAAACTCATATGGTATTCTCCTTTCCATTTAATTCATCATATAACTTACTGCAGGCAGCAAGTAATTCTTCCTTTGTTACTCCGTCTACATATAGTTCGGAAATCAACAACTTCAGCGCCGGGTGTGCGGTAAGCGGCGGATGTTGTTCCGGCACTCTTGCAGGATTTATCATAGCACCGAGACGCCGGTCTGTAATGAGATACCCTTCCTGCTTTAATAACTGATAGGATTTATTTACTGTCATGGTGTTAACGCCGGTTTCTGCTGCCAGGGTGCGGATGGGAGGAAGCTTTTCGCCGGGTTTTAATTCTCCGTTTGCAATGCCCAGCACAATCTGATTGCGGATTTGTATGTAAATCGGTGTTTCATCGGCAAAATCCAGTTTTAACAGCATAGTTTTGCAACTCCTTTCTTAATGCAAAATATATGTAAAGTAATTTTGTCTTGTTTGTATTATTGATAGTAATACAAAATATACAAAAAGTCAATAGAGAAAAAGGAAATTGTAATTTGCAGGAACCTATGGTATACTGGCGTGGGCGGCGAAGCCGATGCAGGATGCGCCGGATAGTAAGAAACATAAGGTAAATTAAGAAAGAGGTACAAGTATGAAAGTAAGAAAGAAGCTTCTGGCAGCAGTGCTGACTTTTGTTATGGCGCTTACCGTAACCATTCCGAGTCTTGCCACCGCAACGGAAGAAACAAAAACACTGGATATTTTGTTTATGCATGACATGCATTCCCATTTGAATCCGTTTACAGTAATGAAAGACGGCGAGGCGGTGCAGGTGGGCGGTTTGTCCCGCATGATGACTCTGGCAAAGCAGCAGTTCGCAGAAAATCCGGACACCTTGTTTGTGGATGCCGGCGATTTTTCCATGGGTACCGTGGTGCAGTCTGTGTTTGAAACGGATGCGGCAGAGCTTAGAACCCTTGGGGCTATGGGCGTGGAATTCACTACCATTGGCAACCATGAGTTTGATTTTGGCCCGGATGGTCTGGCAAATTCCCTGATGGCTGCTTTAAACAGCGGAGAACCGGTGCCTGCCATGATTATTTCCAACCTGGACTTAGAGGCAACCAAGGCGGAACCTGCAAGCGTAGCAAGAGATGCCTTGCTGGCGGCTTTTGAAGCCTATGGCATGAAAGAATATATGATGGTGCAGAAGGGCGATGTAAACATTGCCATCATGGGCATTTACGGTATTGATGCTCTGGACTGCTCCCCATTCTGTGAATTGGTTTTCAAGGACCCGGTAGAGGGTGCCAAGGAAACCGTGGCAAAAATTCAGGCCAACGAAGATGCAGATATCATTGTCTGCCTTTCCCACAGCGGTACCTGGTCTGATCCGGAGCTTTCCGAGGATGAAATTTTAGCAAAGAGCGTGCCGGAAATTGATGTTATTATCAGTGGCCACACTCATACAACATTAAAGGAGCCTATTGTTCACGGTACCACCTATATTGGTTCCGCAGGAGAATACGGCAGGTACCTTGGTTCCATGTCCTTAACGCAGAATGAAGATGGCAGCTGGAAGCTGGATAAATATGAGCTCCTGCCAATCACAGAGGCGGTTCCACAGGATGCAGATACTCAGGCAACCATTGATTCTTACCTGGCACAGATTGACGTAAATTACTTATCCGTTTACGGTTTTGAGAGAACCCAGGTGCTGGCAGAAAATGACGTGGAATTCTGCTCTGCAGGAAGCCTTGGCTCCAAGCATGAAGAAAGAAACCTGGGCAGCATCATGGCGGACTCTTACCGTTATTATGTAGAAAGTCTTCCGGACTGGGACGGCAATCCGGTACATGTAGCAGCAGTACCGAAGGGACTGGTAAGAGAAACTTACCCGATGGGCAATATTACCGTAGAGGATGTATTCAATTCATTCTCCCTCGGTATCGGCGAGGACGGCATGGCAGGTTACCCGCTGGTAAGTGTGTATTTTACCGGTGCGGAAATCGAGCTGATTGCAGAAATTGACGCCTCCATTTCTCCGCTGATGAACTATGCAAGATTATATACCTCCGGACTTCAGTGGACCTTTAATCCGAACCGTTTAATTTTAAGCAAGGCATATGATGCCCATCTGGTAACTTTGGACGGAGAGCGAACAGAAATTGAAAAAGACAAGTTATACCGTGTGGTAGCAGACCTTTACAGCTTAAAGTTACTCAGCTCCGTAACTGACCTTTCCTACGGACTGCTTTCCATCATTCCTAAGGATGCAGAGGGTAATGTGATTGAGAACTTCTCTGACACCATCATCCACACCGAGGGTAGGGAAGTAAAGGCCTGGGAGGCTATTGCCAATTATATGGAATCCTTTGAGGATACCGACGGTGACGGTATCGCCAACGTAGATTCCCGCTACGCTTCCTATGAAGGCAGAAAAGCAGTGGAAGACAGTAAAAAGCTTGGCGATTTATTAAAGCAGCCGAATAAGTTCTTTTTCTGGATTGTCGGCATAGTATTAGTTGTAGTGTTCCTGCTTGTCCTGATTCCGGTGCTTATTGTAAAGGGTGTTAAGAAACGTGCCGCAAGAAAGCTGATAGAGAAGAAAGAACGTCTTCGCAACAAAATCTGATAGGTTTCGTCTATGTCTTTTTGATAATTTATTTTTGTTTTAGATTTTATGCAAAGCAGACGGTGGAATTTTATCCGACAGGAACCCTTGAGCGACGTTGGTACTTAACGAGGTGTTTTCGAGTTTAGTACCATTACGTCGTGAGGGAGCGAAAGCGAGTTCCGAAGGATAAAATTCCACCGTCTGCTTTATTAAAAAATAAAATTAAAAAATTTTTATCAAAAAGGTATAGACGAAATGAGTTTTTTGTGAGAAAATAAGTACGATGCAGAAAAATGTCGTTTTGTAAGTTTGTTAAAAAGCTGACAATGACTTGTTTCTGTTCTGAAAATCAAAAAGATGGATTGAAAGGAGTTCCAAACATGATCATCTATTCTCATGAAGTAGAAGAAATGTGCCCAGTAGCTCAGGGTGTACATCACGGTGCAGCCCCAATTCCAGAGGAAGCAAAATGGGTAAAATCAAAAGAAGTAAAGGATATTTCCGGTCTGACACACGGTATCGGCTGGTGTGCTCCACAGCAGGGCGCTTGTAAGCTGACACTTAACGTTAAGGAAGGTATCATCCAGGAAGCATTAGTTGAGACAATCGGCTGCTCCGGTATGACACACTCTGCAGCTATGGCAGCAGAAATTCTTCCGGGCCTTACAGTTTTAGAAGCATTAAACACAGACTTAGTTTGTGATGCTATCAACACCGCTATGAGAGAGCTCTTCTTACAGATTGTTTACGGTAGAACACAGTCCGCATTCTCCGAAAACGGTCTTCCTGTAGGTGCAGGTCTTGAAGACTTAGGTAAGGGCTTAAGATCCCAGGTTGGTACTATGTACGGTACATTAAAGAAGGGTCCTCGTTACCTTGAAATGGCAAGTCGGAGGCCAAGCGGTCTTAGGAAGACAAGTTGCCCCCCCAACTCCTTGGCTCACAGAACGACATGGCTAGATCCGACTTTGAAGACTTAGGAAAAGGACTTCGTTCTCAGGTTGGTACTATGTACGCAACAAGAGAAAAAGGTGTTCGTTACCTTGAAATGGC
>JAZNXI010000093.1:0-9909 GCA_045593825.1 Lachnospiraceae bacterium | reverse complement strand
AGCTCGGTTATCCGGTTGTTCTTCGTCCTGCTTACACCATGGGCGGTGCCGGCGGCGGTCTCGTTTACAATAAGGAAGAACTCTCCACCGTATGTGCAAGAGGTCTTCAGGCTTCCTTAGTCGGACAGGTTCTGGTAGAAGAATCCATCCTTGGCTGGGAAGAATTAGAAGTAGAAGTAGTTCGTGACGCAGATAACAACATGATTACCGTCTGCTTCATCGAAAACATTGACCCTCTGGGCGTTCACACCGGTGACTCCTTCTGTTCCGCTCCGATGCTTACCATCTCCAAGGAGTGTCAGGAAAGATTAAAGGAACAGGCATTTAAAATTGTAGAATCCGTTGAAGTTATCGGCGGTACCAACGTACAGTTTGCACATGACCCTGTTACCGACCGTATCATCGTTATCGAAATTAACCCACGTACTTCCCGTTCCTCTGCACTGGCATCTAAGGCAACCGGTTTCCCAATTGCTTTAGTTTCCGCACTTCTTGCAGCAGGCCTTACCTTAAAGGATATTCCATGCGGCAAGTACGGTACATTAGATAAGTACGTTCCGGACGGCGACTATGTAGTAATCAAGTTTGCACGCTGGGCATTCGAAAAATTCAAGGGCGTTGAAGATAAGCTCGGCACCCAGATGCGTGCCGTTGGTGAAGTAATGAGCATCGGTAAGACCTACAAGGAAGCATTCCAGAAGGCAATCCGTTCCCTCGAAACCGGCCGTTACGGTCTTGGCTACGCTAAGAACTTCAATTCCTTAAGCAAGGAAGAATTACTCCGCCAGTTACTCACTCCTTCCAGCGAGCGTCATTTCCTTATGTATGAAGCTCTCCGTAAGGGTGCTACCATTGATGAAATCCACAACATTACCAAGGTGAAACATTTCTTCATTAAGCAGATGCAGGAATTAGTTGAGGAAGAAGAAGCTCTCGCAGCTAACAAGGGCAAGCTTCCTGCTGATGATGCTTTAGTTGCAGCTAAGAAGAACGGTTTCTCCGATAAATACTTACGCCAGATTTTAGAGATTCCGGAAGCAGATATCCGCAACCGACGTATAGAACTAGGCTGCGAAGAAGCTTGGGAAGGCGTTCACGTAAGCGGCACCCAGGATCGCGAATACTACTACTCCACTTACAACGCAACCGACAAGAATCCGGTTTCTAACAATAAGAAGATTATGATTCTCGGCGGCGGTCCAAACCGTATCGGCCAGGGTATCGAATTCGACTACTGCTGCGTACATGCATCCTTAGCATGTAAGAAGATGGGCTTTGAAACAATCATCGTTAACTGTAATCCGGAAACCGTATCCACCGACTACGATACTTCCGATAAGTTATACTTCGAGCCACTTACCTTAGAAGATGTATTAAGCATTTACAAGAAGGAACAGCCTCTCGGCGTTATCGCACAGTTCGGCGGTCAGACTCCACTGAACCTGGCTGCAGACCTTGAAAAGAACGGCGTAAAGATTCTCGGTACTTCCCCAGCGGTTATTGACCTGGCAGAAGACCGTGACCTGTTCCGCGAAATGATGGACAAGTTAGAAATCCCAATGCCGGAATCCGGAATGGCAGTAACCGTAGACGAAGCTCTCGAAATCGCTCATAAGATCGGTTACCCAACCATGGTTCGTCCGTCCTACGTTTTAGGCGGTCGCGGCATGGAAGTGGTTTACGACGACGAAGGCATGAGAAACTACATGAATGCGGCAATCGGCGTAACACCTGACCGTCCAATCCTCATCGACCGTTTCTTAAATCACGCACTGGAATGCGAAGCAGATGCCATCAGCGACGGCACCCACGCTTTCGTTCCTGCGGTTATGGAACATATCGAGCTTGCCGGCGTACACTCCGGTGACTCCGCTTGTATCCTTCCTTCCGTACACATCTCTCCGGAGAATGTTGCTACCATTAAGGAATATACAAGAAAGATTGCAGAAGAAATGCACGTTAAGGGCTTAATGAATATGCAGTACGCCATCGAAAACGGCAAGGTATACGTACTTGAGGCTAACCCAAGAGCATCCCGTACCGTTCCGCTTGTTTCCAAGGTTTGTAACATCCGCATGGTGCCTCTTGCTACAGAAATTATTACTTCTGAGCTCACCGGCAAACCATCTCCGGTTCCAAACTTAAAGGAACAGGTAATTCCAAACTACGGCGTTAAGGAAGCAGTATTCCCATTCAACATGTTCCCTGAAGTTGACCCTCTTCTCGGACCGGAAATGCGTTCCACCGGTGAAGTTTTAGGTCTCTCCGCTTCCTACGGTGAAGCATTCTTCAAGGCACAGGAAGGCACACAGTCCAAGCTTCCGTTAGAAGGCACCGTTCTTATCTCTGTAAACCGCAAGGATAAGGACGAGGTAGTAGAAGTTGCAAGAAGCCTTGCCAGCGATGGATTCAAGATTCTCGCTACCGGCGGCACCTGCGACATCTTAAATGCCAACGGCATCCCTGCAACCAAGGTGAACAAGCTTCACGAAGGCCGTCCAAACATCAAGGATCTTATCACCAACGGAAAGATTGATTTAATTATCAACTCTCCTGTTGGAAAGGACAGCGTTCACGACGACAGCTACCTGCGTAAAGCTGCCATCAAGGCAAAGGTTCCTTACATGACCACCGTAGCAGCTGCCAAGGCTACCGCAGATGGTATCCACTATCTTAAGAAGCACGGCAACAGCGAAGTGAAGTCCTTACAGGAATTACACTCTGAAATTCATGATGCGTAATAAATAAAAGAAACCGCTATCGTTCCCATTTTCGGGTAAGGAACGTAGCGGTTTCTTTTATTTTAGGCGCGGGAAGCAAGTCGGATAGGATTTTGATGCATCCTGGCAATTGCCTTGACAAATTGATATTTGTATGTTAGTATCATTCTCGAACTGTTCACACCGTGAACCGTTCACTTTTGTGTAATACCCAACAGAAAGAAGTGATAACATGCAATTAAACGAAGCACTACTTGATGCGTGGCTCAAAATCTCCACTGCCATCAACAACAGCCGTCTGGTGTCGGAAATGTCCTATAATGAATCCTTAATCTGCAACATTCTTTACCGGAATGCCACAGAATCCCCCGACCTCAGACTGACAGCCACCGACCTTTGTGCAGAGACAAAAATTTTAAAATCCCAAATGAACCGTATTTTAACCCAGTTGGAAGAAAAAAATCTCATTACCAGAGAGCGTTCGGCCCAGGATAAGCGCAAGGTTTTCATCCGCCTTACTTCCGAACAGTCCAATGCATATTTAAAGCAGCACGAACAGATTCTAAAATTATTGGACGACATCATCGAAAAACTCGGCGAGAAAAAAACTTTAGAAATTATCCGTGCATTAAACGGAATCTCCGATGTCGCCGGCGAAATCATAAAATAAACCGGAAAGGAACATTATCATGATTCGAATTATTGTAGACTCCTCCGCAGATTACCTCAAAGAGGAAATAGACAAAAAACAAATGACACTGGTTTCCCTGGCCATTAACTTAGATGAAACCCTCTATATGGACGGTGTTGATATCACCAGAGACCAGCTCTACGAATGGCTTATGGAAAACAATGGTTTCCCACAAACCTCCCAGCCTTCCCCGGAAGTTTTCCTCAAACACTTTGAAGATGCCAAGACAGCCGGAGATGATGTTATCTGCATTCTGCTCTCCTCCTCACTTAGCGGCACCTGTCAAAGTGCACATCTTGCAAAGAACATGGCAGACTACGATAATATTTACATCGTGGATTCTTTAGCAGCCACCCATTTAATCCGCTTTTTAGGCAATAAAGCGTGTTCCATGCGGGATGCGGGTGCTTCTGCCAAAGAAATTGTGGAAACATTGGAAGACTTAAAGAAGCGCACCAAGGTTATCGCAGCAGTGGACACTTTGGAATATCTGTGTCGTGGCGGACGTGTCAGCAAGGCCGCTGCTGCCATCGGAAATCTGGCAAATTTAAAGCCAATTATCACTGTAAATCCTGAGGGCGAAGTTGCGGTTATGGGCAAATGCGTGGGCAAAAACAAATCCATGTCCTACATTTTAAACGCTATGCAGGAATACGAAATCGATGAAAACTATCCGATTTACAGCATCTACTCCTACGGCGTGGAAAACTGTATTTCCCTGGAGGCAAAAGTCGTAAATGCAGGCTATCTCCTCCATTCCCGCAAGCAGGTTGGCGCCACCATCGGATGCCACGTTGGTCCGGGAGCCTTCGGTGTATTGTTCGTTCATAAATAGTTTATTGACAGAATATAAAAATTGCTCTATTATTACTTTAATGCGATAATAGAGCAAATTTTTTTTACATTTTTAAGGAGGCAAATTCCCCATGTTAAATCAGAGAATGGTTGGTCTCGGAACCCAGCGTTCCGTTATCCGTGAATTATTTGAGTTTGGTAAAATCCGCGCTGCCGAAGTAGGCGCAGAAAATATTTTTGACTTTTCCATCGGAAATCCAAGCGTAGCAGCTCCTGACTGCGTAAACGAAACTGCAATGCGCTTAATTAAAGAAATGGACCCGGTAGTGCTTCACGGTTACACCAGTGCCCAGGGAGATGCCGGCGTACGTGCTCTCATCTCCGATTCTTTAAACAAGCGTTTTGATATGAATCTCCGTCCGGAAAACCTGTACATCACCGTTGGTGCCGCTGCAGCACTCTGCTGCTGTTTAAACGGTATCTGCACACCGGGTGCAGGCGACGAGGTTGTAGTATTTGCCCCATACTTCCCGGAATACAAGGTATTCATTGAAGGTGCCGGCGCAAAAATGACCCTGATTCCTGCCGACATCGAAGCGTTCCAGATTGACTTTGAGGCCTTCGAGGCAGCTTTAAACGAGCACACCATGGCAGTTATCGTAAACTCCCCAAACAACCCATGCGGAGCCGTTTATTCCGAAGAAACCGTAAAGAAACTGGCCGCTGTATTAGAAGCAGCTTCCGCAAAGTTTGGTCATCCGATTTTCTTAATCTCCGATGAACCTTACCGTGAAATCGTTTTTGGCGGTGCAAAGATTCCGTTCCTGCCAAAGTACTATAAGAACACTCTGGTTTGCTACTCCTGGTCCAAGTCTCTCTCCTTACCGGGTGAGCGTTTAGGTTATGTACTTGTACCGGATTCCGTAGAGGACCAGGAACTGGTTTACGCCGCAGTTGCCGGCGCAGGTCGTTCCCTCGGTTATGTAAATGCACCTAGCCTCTTCCAAAGAGTCTGCGCAGAATGTGCCGGAGAAACCGCTGATATCAGCATTTATGAAACCAACAAGAACATCTTGACCAAGGGCTTAAGAGACCTCGGCTACCATGTAGTTGAGCCACAGGGAACCTTCTACATCTTCCCTAGAACCTTAATTCCGGATGATATTGCCTTCTGCGAAAAGGCAAAGGACTTCAACCTGCTCATCGTACCGGGTACCGGTTTTGGATGTCCGGGCCACACAAGAATTTCCTTCTGCGTACCTACAGAACGTGTAGAACGTGCGCTGGAAGCCTTTAAGAAATTAGCAGAGTTTTATCAGTAATTAAAAATCCATGGTGGAAAATTTATCCTTCCAAAACGCGCTTTCGCTCCCTCAAGACGTAACCTCACTAGGCTCGAAAACACCTCGCCAAGTGAGGACGTCTTTCAAGGGTTTTGTTTGGATAAATTTTCACCATGGATTATTTTACTCTACGATAAATTCTTGCCTCATACGGTTGTAAGATTGCTACGTCTACAACCTGTTCTGGAATCACCAGTTCGTATCCTTCTGCCTTCCAGGCCTTTCTTGGTTTGCTGCCAAGGTTACAGTCAATAACAAACTCGGTTCCGCTTAAGCTTCTCTTATAAACAAAGCGGTCCTTCTTTTTGCAAAGCACTTTAAACTTACCGTATACAAGTGCTTTTTCTTTATGGCGAAGAGCAATCAATTTCTTGTAGAAATCCTTTACCTCCGGCTTTTCTGCCTGAATCAGTTCTTTTCTTGTACCTGTCGGGAAGTTGTTCCATGGAAGTAATACACGGGTATGCTCACGGGTGCCCGCAAGGATTACTGCAAAAGCTTCTTCCGGCGTTTTACCCTGTTCTATGAGTTCTGCATACTTTCCCTTAGCTTCTACATCGTAAACCTCATCCATGGAGGCAAACGCATAATTTTCCAGACCCATTTCGTCGCCCTGGAACATAAAAGGCGTACCCTTTAAGGTAAACTGCATGGTAGCAAGAAGCTTGGCAAGCGGCACTGCATCCTCTTCCTTTGTGCTGACCTTGCTAATCATACGAGGGTTGTCATGGTTGTTGTAAAACAGCGCCATCCAGCAGTTGTTTCCGTAGCCTTCCATCCACTGAATAATATAATCTCTGTAGTAATTCAAGTCATATTTGTAATCGTCAAAACGCACATGGCCCGGTGTTTCCAGCTGGTCAAAGTTGAATACCATGTCCAGTTCCTTACGCTCTTCTCCGGTAAGCATCTTTGCCATGTTCATGCCGATACCCGGAGTTTCACCTACGGAAAACACACCGTGTGGCTCAAAAGCACGTTCTCTTACTTCGTGAAGATATTTATGTAAATTCGGGCCATAGTAATACTGTTCCACGCCCGTAAATTCCATCATTTTGCCGATGAGCTCGTTACCATCCGGCAGTCCCTCCGGCTTGGAAATATAGTTGATAACGTCCATACGAAAGCCGTCCACGCCCTTATCCAGCCACCAGTTAATCATATTCACTAAATCATCACGGACTGCAGGATTGTCCCAGTTTAAGTCCATCTGCTTTTTGGAAAACAGGTGAAGGCCCCAGGCCTGCTGCTCTTCGTAATAATTCCATGCCGGGCCGGAGAAGAAGGATACCCAGTTGTTTGGCTCCTTACCGCTGCCATCGTCCGGGCGGAAGAAATAATAATCACGGTACTTGGAGTTTTCATCCTGCAATGCCTCCACAAACCACTCATGTTCGTCGGAGGTGTGATTAATAACCAAGTCCATAATCAGGCGCATACCACGTTCGTGTACCTCGTGAAGCAGCTCGTCAAAATCATCCATAGTACCGAATTCTTTCATAATCTTACGGTAGTCACGGATATCATAACCATTATCATCATTTGGGGAATCGTAAATTGGAGAAAGCCATAGTGCATCCACACCTAAGTCCTGCAGGTAATCCAGTTTTTCGATAATGCCCCGCAAATCACCGATACCATCTCCATTGGTGTCGTAAAAGCTGCGTGGATAAATCTGATAAATAACCGCTTCCTTCCACCACTTTTCAGTAATCGGACCCTTATGCTCCGCCGGAACCTCACACTCGGAATTGAGCAGGTTCACAATAGCCTGCAAAAACCCTTCATCTAATTTATTACCTGCAATTTTAGACAATGTGGAAAGCTTTAAATTACCTACCACCGGATTGGTAATCAGCTTTTCGGAAAGCCCCAGCTGCATCAGCACCTTGCCGATGGCGTCATGGCCGATTGGAGTTGCATAAGCTTCTCCCAATTTACTGTTTAGTGTTAATTTCTTTTGTTCACCCATAATCGATTCCCTTCTCTTTTGCGTTGCAAGCTGTAACTATTCAGCCACCCCTTGACATTTATAAAATTCCAACAAGGAAAATCACAATCAAAATTACCGGCAGTACAAAGGTCATATATCCCCGCATCCAATTTGCCACTTTTATGCCTTTGCCCTCGTTTGCTTCTGCAACAAAATTCTTCCAGCCCCAGCCGTAGCGGGTAGTGCAAAATAATACGAAAATTAAGGAGCCCAGGGGAAGAATCAGATTGCTTACTATAAAATCCTCCAAATCCATTACATTGCTTCCTGAACCCATCGGTTCAAATGCTTTTATTACATTAAAGCCTAACACGCACGGAACGGACAAAAGGAACAGCAGCACGCCACCCGCGAGGCAGGCCTGTTTTCTTCCCCAACCAAATAAATCAATGGTACAGGACACCAGGTTTTCAAACACTGCAAGCACGGTAGATAATGCCACAAAGGACATAAAAACAAAAAACAGGCTTCCCCATACTCTTCCTCCCGGAAGATTGTTGAATATATTCGGTAATGTGATAAATATCAGACTTTTTCCGCTATCGACCTGTACTCCATAAGCCATACATGCCGGGAAAATAATAAGTCCCGAGGCAAATGCCACGAAGGTGTCTAACACCGCCACATGCACCGCTTCCCCCATAAGAGCACGTTCTTTACCGATATAGCTTCCGAATATAGCCATACTTCCCATGCCGATACTAAGCGTGAAAAATGCCTGATTCATTGCTCCAACGATAATATTGCCGATGCCGACTTCTTTCATGCGTGTAAGATTTGGTAATAAATAAAAACGCAAACCTTCTCCGCTTCCCTCCAGCGTAACGCTGTTTACGGCAAGCACAACCATAATCCCAAGCAGGGCTAACATCATCCATTTTGTAATGCGCTCCAGACCGTTTTTAACGCCGGCGGAACACACAACCACTGCCAAAAGTATAGTTACTCCCACATAAATCAATAATGTCACCGGTTTTGCCAACATACTTTCATAAGCAGTTTTTATAGCATCGGTATTTAACCCTGCAAACTTTCCTGCTGCGGTATCTACAAAATACTGCAATAGCCATCCCGCCACACTGGTATAAAACATCAGCAATAAATAATTGCCGAGCAGGGAAACATACCCGTGAATATGCCATTTACTGCCTTTTTGCTCCAGCTCCTGATAGAGTTTTACCGGACTCTTTTGGCTGGCGCGCCCGATGGCAAATTCCATGGTTAGCACCGGCACGCCCAAGGCAACCAGGAAAAAAATATATATGAGCACGAAGGCTCCGCCACCGTATTGTCCAACCATATATGGAAACTTCCATACGTTGCCGATTCCGATGGCGCAGCCCGCACTAAGTAAAAGGAAGCCAAGTCTGCTTCCCAGACGTTCTCTTTGCATAATTTGTTATTCTCACTTTCCCTTATATATTACCTAATTCTTTTTGAAAAAATGTACCTTTGGTACATTTTTCTTCGGATTCTTTTTTGGACATTCTCCGACATCCTCATGGAACATCGCCATAATACCGCCAAAAATTTCCCTGGAACAATGCGGACAGTAACGTCCGTAACGGATGGCACAGCCACATTTTTCGCAGCTGATATAAAACTTGGAGTTTTCAATAATTTCCAGCTTGCCGGTTCGCAGGAATAAATCAATGAGTTCCATGCGGACACCGGTATGTTCCGCAATCAGCACCGCCGGAGCAGAGCCCCTCTCTTCCAGAAATTCTTTTACCTTTCCGAAATCATCATAATACTCCTCTTCGCACGGATGGCATCTGTACTTGCCGCTTCCCATGTAAAACAGCTTACCGTTACATTTTTTACAGGATATTGGTCGGTTAGCGAGGAACACGTTTTCTAATACTTTCTTATCTTTTTCGGTCATAAGCATTTCCTCCTTTTTCGGCTTGTCCTTACATCTATATTTTACTATAAATATACCCATCTGCGCAAGAAAACTTTTTCATTGGCCCAACTTATTTCATTTAGAAGAAAAAAAATATTGATTTCTTGGAAAACATTGATTATAATTATCCTATTCAATTTTTAATGAAAATGGAGGACAGGTTATCATGGATTCTAACAAGAGACCGGAAACTATGGAACGTATCACCACACCTGAGCTTGCTGCCGCTTTTATCGACGAGCAGGTTGCTGCCGTTCGCGCACAGGTTGGTAACAAAAAAGTATTATTGGCATTATCCGGAGGCGTAGACAGTTCTGTTGTTGCAGCACTTTTAATTAAAGCTATCGGCAAGCAGTTAGTTTGCGTACACGTAAATCACGGCTTAATGCGTAAGGGCGAAAGCGAAAATGTAGTAGAAGTTTTCCGTAACCAGTTAGATGCTAACCTTATTTATATTGATG
>JAZNXI010000092.1:0-10733 GCA_045593825.1 Lachnospiraceae bacterium | reverse complement strand
AATATCTTTTTCATAGTCCTGCAAGTTTAGAAGTTAAAGAAATCATTATCTGAATTGTCCTCATTCAACTCTTTCAAAGTGAAAGATGTTGTCATAATGCTCTGTGAGCAGTGCATCTCAAGCACCTCGGATTCGGGTGCGAGATAGTCTTGGTTAGTCTTTTTCATTTTTGCTTATAATTTTGTGGTTTATATTTGCCTGTACACAAAAAGGCATCGGTTCCAGAAACCTGGATCCGATGCCTTCATCTCAGGGCATAAGCCCGTATGTCATTCCTTTATTATATTCTGATATTACCCCCCCCATAGGGATATGCGCATCATTCATACACCCGGCAAAGGTGAATGAAGAAAGGATGCTGCATATGCAAATAGAGACGGCCATTGTCCTTGTTTTTTCGAAATTCAGTGCAAAATTGCAAAACAATTTCTTCAAATACAAATAAAATCTACCCCCCCCATTTTTCTCAAAAAAATGATGATTATCCACCATTTGCCAGCAAATCACCTCGGTCACATTTTGCCCCTTTCAGGCCCGACAGAGTACTTTGATTACCGATTCAACTGATTATCCGTCATCAGTGCAGTAGTCTGACTGGTGAGACATGTTCCACATCCCTTTCATGTCAAGCCTTTTGTCCTAAGCGAAGTCGAACGGGGAGCGCAGCAAGTCGAGACATCTCCATCCTTTCGCCGACCTCTGCCATGTATGGTACCGCTGTACACTGAAACCGCCAAAAGCCTGCACAGCGTTTTGGGACACCTGCATTACAAGCCTTCAAATGCAGGTCAGATAAATTTTCGCCCACCGCTGTACATCAAAACGGCAAAGAAACCGTACAGCGGTGCTATAAAGAGCATGGAAAACCGCACCTTTTGCGGATAATCAGTCCGTTTCATATCTGACACTGCTAGTTTTCGTCGTATCACCTTGCAATTCCAGCAAAAACTCATACCTTTGCAATGAGGAAGTAAAACGTGACCTGGGAGGGGGATTAAGTTTAAGTACAAAGTCCCGTCATCTGCCCCTGCGAAAGCAATTCCATCACGAATCCTTGGGCGACCATACGAGCAGTCACATTATTGTGGCTGCTTTGTTTTTATGAAACTTCTATGGCAGTGATGCAATACTGCACCTTTGTCCCATCAGTTCCTTTCTGTCCGACCGTCAGACGGACAAGCCCTATTGCAGGACAAGAATATTCCATAATCAGCATCCTACTGAATCCTCTCTGATTTTTTGTCTTAGGATTGACAGGTCTGACATCTTTAAGAAGTGCATTCGGTAAAATTGCATCCAATTGCAAAACAGCCAATGTAGAATTATATAAATACGCTCCTGCCTACTCCAATACAGCGGTTTATGTTATCCGGGATGGCGAAGATTACATGGCAGGTTTGTTTTCCAACAATCAGCCAATTGGTGATGAAAATGATTACAGTCCGATTTCTGAACTGTTCCGCAGATACGGTGTGGAGAAAGCAGAGCATATCAGTGCGGTTGAGGTGCAGCGTTATTACGAATTATTAAGCAGTGACCATGTGATGAAACCGAAGGACTGTGTAGTTACGGAGCAGGAGGCACTGGATGCATTTTATGAAGCAATCTTATCCATGGAGCATGAGTGCTACAGTCGGGAAGAACGGCTGCAGATAAAGCTTTCGGAAGACCCGAAGCAGTTTGCTTCTTCCACGTTGCAGGTTGCAAGCACTATCTGCATTACAACAGGCGAAGGTCTTAAATTCTACCTAAGCTGGGATGAGGACAGCGGCTGGTTGTTTTCCACCGGGGCTAAGGCTTATTACCGGATTACCGAAGAAATGCAGACCTGGTTGAATGAATATTTTAAGTAGAGTAATTTGATTCCGGTAGGTACAAGGAGGGATGTGCTATGAAAAAGAAACTGGTAATTGCCGGTGCGGTTATTGTACTGTTAGTGGTTTTGCTGTTTCCCATGAAATCATATAAGGATGATGGCGGTTCCGTTGTTTATTTTTGTTTGTCCAATGCATATCATATTACCAAAATCAAAACCTTCGGAAATGTGGGGCAAACATCTACCATAAAAGAAGGCTGGCGGGTAGAACTGTTCGGTAAAGAGGTTTACTATAACATTGACAGAGAATATCTGGCAGGGCAGAAGGACTGGAGTGAGGGCAATTTTACCTGCTATTTCAATGCAATTATCACGGAGATTAACGAGGATAGCATGGTATTGGAAACCACAGAAGATGCCATGGGAACCATTCGCAGGAATACTCCGGTGGCTTTTAATCCTGCGGAAGTGTTAGCAGAGAGGACCGTGCAGGAGCTATCGGTTGGTGATGCCGTTCGTGTAATGTACAACGATAAAAGAATCTGGCTGGAAAATCCACTATGGTTGGAGGTTGTCTTCGCGGTGTATCCTATTGATGAGAATGGAAAAGTGGTAGATTAAAAGCAACCTAAAGTAAAATATTTAACGATAAACATTAAAAACTAGTTGACAAACATAAATATTGGTGTTATGATTCCTACTGTAAAGAGCAGGTGTCTTTGTAGTGCACGACAAGACGCAATGCTTTCACAGTAGGAATTTTTTATGGAGACTATTTTAGAAAGAAAACAAGGAGGATTAGTTATGGAAAAACTAATGAAAACATCAAAAACAGTGGATACGATTTTAAAGGTAGTGTACAAAATTATGCAGGTTGCAGGAATTATTCTTCTGGTCAGCATCGGCATTTGCATCATTGCACAATTTGTTGATAAGCTGCCAATGGCAGAACTTACATCGGTTTCCGTCAGTGATGTGGAACTGTTTTTTAAAGAACCTGTACTGGTAGATAGCGGTAAAGCGGTAATTGAAATGGTTGCAACTCTGGTGGTGGCATTGTTGGTAATCGGTATCACCTGCTATATGATTAAGCTGCTGCGTAAAGTTCTTGCTCCGATGATTGTTGGCCAGCCTTTTGATGGTACGGTCAGCAAAAACATTAAAAAGCTTGGTATTGCAGTTATTGTAAATGGTCTGGCAATTGATATTGCAGAATCAGTAATGTCCAGCATGGCGTTTTATATGTATGATATTGCAGAACTGATTTTGTCCGACAACATTAACAAGATTATGGTAAACAGCGAAATTAGCCTGGACAGTGTTTTAGTTGGTGTTTTGGTTATCATGTTATCCCATGTATTCCACTACGGCGAGCAGTTACAGCAGCAGGCAGACGAAACATTATAAAGAAAGGGTGATGGAATATGCCGATTATTTTACGATTAGACCGTGTCATGGCAGACCGGAAAATGTCTTTAAATGAATTGTCCGAAAAGGTTGGCATTGCCAACGTGAATTTGTCAAAAATAAAGACCGGCAAGGTCAGTGCCATCCGCTTCTCCACATTGGAAGCTATTTGTGAGGCACTGAACTGCCAGCCCGGTGATATTTTAGAGTATCAAAAGGAAGAGTAACTTACTGCACTTTTGCCTGTGTCAGCATTTCATAAAATCCCGGATACTGCTTCGGGATGCTGATAGGGCGGCCTTCCTTACTAAGAAGGCAATGGGTGCTGGTAGCGGTACAAACCACTTTGCCCTCCACTGTCATTGTGTAACTTAACTTAAATTTCACAGGAGAAACATCAAGAACCGCCACGGCAATTTCCAGTTCATCCGGAAACGTGGTGGTTTTTTTGTAATCGCAGGTGACGCCCACCACCGGAGAAATAACGCCTTCTTCCTCCAATTTGTCGTATGGCCAGCCGGCTTCCTTTAAAAAGTGGATTCTTGCTTCTTCCATAAAGCGGATATAGTTAGAATGATGGGTGATACCCATTTTGTCGGTTTCGTAGTATTGAATCGTATGTTTGTAAATGCTCATTGAGACCTCCTGAGGGAACATAATGTTGTGCCAGAGGAAAGCTTACTACAAAAAAGAAGATTTCGCAATAATTTAAACGTTTAAGTAAATTTAATCGGTGTTTAACTTAAGAATTAACTTGAAAATTAAGTGAAAATAAAGTACAATTAAGGTAAAATATGATTGTGGAGAGGGTCATACGCTATGAAAAAAACTAATTTAAGCTTGTCCGGAACATGGCAGCTTTGCTGGCAGGATACCGGAAAAGGAAATATTGATGAAAGCAATGAATTATGGAACAGTACAGTACCTTGTCAGGTTCCGGGGGACGTCCATATTGCATTAACAGAAGCCGGAATTATCGAAGACCCGCTTCGTGATGTCAACAATGAAAAATGCAAGTGGATGGAAGAAAAGGAGTTCTGGTACAAAAAGACTTTTTCTGTGGAAAAGGAATCTTTAAGAGACCGCACAGAGCTTGTGTTTGAGGGCTTGGATTTAACCGCAGATATCTGGCTAAACGGCAAGCACATCGGCAGTCATAACAATGCCTTTATAGAAAAGGTAATTGATGTTACGGACGCAATTAAAGCCGGGGAAAATACTCTGATGGTGCGCATTGATGACGGCGTTTACGGGGTAAAGGACAAGCCCCTGGATTTAATGAAGTATTCCTGGAATGCAGAGCAGCCGTACCGTGCCTGGATGCGCAAGCCGCAGTTTGTTTATGGCTGGGACTGGACCATTTGGATGCCAACCTGCGGTATTTGGAAGGATGTTAGCTTAAACAGCTATGAGGCGGCAATTATCCGTGATGTAAATGTGGTAACTTTCTTTGAAGGTGCAGAAATTACGGAGGCGGCTAAGGTGTCGCTGGATGTTGAGGTGGAAACAGAAGCTTTAACAAGAGGTACGTATACTCTTACCTGTGAAGTATCCACAGATGCAAGATATGAAAAAGAAGAAATCAAGGCTGTTGTTAAAAAGAATATTCTCTTGGAAGCAGCTGCGAATAAGAACAATACAACAGAGCAGCTTACTATAGAACTTACCAATCCGAAGCTTTGGTGGCCGCATGGTGCCGGAGACCAGTACTTATATCAGGTAAAAGTGATTCTTACAGATGCCGAAGGAACGGTTCTTCAGGAAACCTGTCAAAAGCACGGTCTCCGTACCGTAATCATTCGGGAAGATGTGCTGGATGAAAAGTCCAAGAGCTTTACTTATGTCATTAATGGTCAGCGGATTTTTGCCAAGGGTGCCAACCATGTGCCGGCAGACTGCTTCCCGGGAAGAATCACCGAGGAAAAGAACCGTAAGCTTCTTCAGATGGCAGCAGATGCCAACATGAACATGATCCGTGTCTGGGGCGGCGGCATTTACGAGAGCAACGGCTTTATGGAGGCCTGTGATGAAATCGGTCTCATGGTATGGCATGATTTCATGTTTGCCTGCGCTTACTATCCGGACCACGTACCGGAATTTTACGAAGAAATCCGCACGGAAGCAACCGCAGCAATTAAGCGTCTCCGCAGCCATGCAAGTCTGATTGGCTGGTCCGGCAACAACGAAATTCAGGAAATGTATCTGTCTGCCAAGACTTCCGGAAAGAATTTCCCTTGGTACGGCGGTACTTTGTACGAAGAATTACTGCCGTCTTTAGTAAAGAAATATTGTCCGGACCGGATTTACAGGGAAAGCAGCCCGTTTGGCGGCGAGGAGCCAACCAGCTATGACATGGGCGACCAGCACACCTGGCATTTTACCCATCGTCCAAACTGGGAGCATTATCTGGACCTTTGGAGATTCACCGACTTTGATTTCAAATTCCTAAGTGAATTTGGTATTATCGGTGCCATGAATATGGAGTCCTTAAAGAAGTGTATCAGTGAAAAGGAATTGTACCGTAATTCCGATGCCTGGAAGCATCATACCAATACCAGCGTAGAGCACAAGCTTCTGGATATTTTTGTAGAGAAGTACTTTGGACTTGACGAAACCATCGGATTGCAGGAATTTATTTTAAAGAGCCAGGTGCTGCAGGGCGAAATGATGCGCCATGTGTATGATGAGCTGCGAAGCCGTAAGTTCCGCTGCTCCGGTGTGCTGCTATGGACGCTCAGCGATTCCTACGGTATCCACAACTGGTCCGTGATTGACTATTTCCTGAAGAAACGTCCGATTTATTATTACATGAAGCGTTCCCTGGCACCGGTCAATGTTTCCTTCATGGGTTATGAGGTGCAGACTTTTGACGGTATGGCAGGTTATCAGGATTACTACAAAGATGCTCCGAAGCCGGTAGAAATTTTGGTTACCAGCGATGCGTTGGAAAATAAGAATATTACGGTAGAATATAAAATTATGACCTTTGATGGTAAGGTATTAAAGAGCGGAAAGGCAGAAAAGAACATTGCGGCCAACAGTGTGGAAAAGGTAATGGAAGTGGAAATTTCCGATATCAAGGATTTTGTGCCGGAAGAGACCATCCTGTATGCCTGCGTAAAAGAAGGAGAGCAGGTAGTAAATGAAAACCGCTACTTCTTTGCACCGTACGGCAAGCTGGCCCTTAAGCCGGCAGCCGTTTCCTGTCAGGTAAAGAAGCTTTCTGATACCGCCTGCGAGCTTACTTTGTCGGCAGATACCTTTGTATGGATGCTGCATCTGGCAATCCCGGACGGCGTGGATGTTAGCGATAACGATTTTGATTTGCTGCCGGGCAGAGAAGTAAAGGTAGTGGTTACTGTGGAGGCGGGAGCATCCTATGTGCCGGAAGTTTACAGCCTGAATTCCGGAATGGATGTGAAGGTAACAGAAAAATAAGTTTGTAATTTGCTGATAGAAAGGAAGAATTCTATGATTACTCCTGTAAATAAAAATGCAACTAAAGAAGCAAGAGCAGTACTTGAGTATTTGGAAAGTATCCGTGGCAAGGGAATTATTACCGGATTACATACCCTGACCATGGAACAGGAAGAACTTAAATTTATCGAAAAAGAAACAGGAAAGCTTCCTGCGCTGTGCGGTTTTGAGCTATTGTCCTATTCACCGAATATTAACTGGGCATCCTGTGATGAAGTATGTTTAAAGGAACTTCGTGAAAATCAGGGAACTTTGCAGCGTGCCTATGAATGGGCAGAAAAAGGCGGACTGGTTACCTTTACCTGGCACTGGTATTCCCCGATCGGAGGCGTGGATAAGGCGTTTTATGCCAGAAATACAGAATATGATGCCTCTAAGGTTTTAGAAGAAGGCACAGAGGAACGCAAGGCTTTTTACCATGACCTGGATGTGATGGCGGAGTATCTGCAGGGGTTTGCGGATAAGCATATTCCGATTCTATGGCGTCCGTTCCATGAGGCAGAGGGTGACTGGTTCTGGTGGGGTGCCAAGGGCATGGATGTGGCAAGAAAACTGTACCGTCTGATGTTTCAATATTACACAGAGGAAAAACATCTGGATAACTTAATCTGGGTGTGGAACAACCCGCGTCCGGAAGGCTATGTTGGGGATGAATACTGCGATGTTGTTACTTCAGACCATTATCCTCCGGCCCATCAGCACACTTCCATGAAGTCGGCGTTGGATAATTTAAAAAAGGTAACTGCAAACAAGCCGTATGCCATTGGTGAAATCGGAGTTATTCCGGATGTGGAAGCAGTGGAAAAAGAGCAGGCAGACTGGCTTTGGTTTATGATGTGGAGCGGAGTGTTTGTTTTGGAGGAAGCTTATAATACGGTGGAAGTTTATCGCAAGCAGTTCTGCGCAAATTATTCCATAACATTAGATAAATTACCAAAATTATATTAGTTTCTGAAAGATTATGAACTTTTTTTGCGGAAATAGAAGAAAATACTTTCATTTTGTTTGAAAATAAGATATAATAAGAGCATTGAGGGCAAAATGTCAGATAATCCTTGAGTTTCAATATCAGATATCAGCAAGCTATAACGAAAGCAGGAGGGTACAATGATAGAGAGAAAGGTTACGATTGAAGAACTGGAAGAGGGTATGTTTATTTCCGCAGATGTACATAACGATAGCGGTGTGATTATAGTGCCTGCAAATACAACGGTCACCATCGATGTTTTAAATATGTTGGCAAGACATTCCATTATGGAAGTAGTGGTGGGCGAAGAATCTGACGAACCGGAGCTCTCTTTAGAGGACTTTGGAATTCTTGATGATGCCCTTGGAATGCTGGATTATTTGGAAGAAAGAGAGCATAAACAGGATACCTTTGAAGATACTTTCCATGGTGCAGTGGAAGAAGTAAAATTCTTTTTTGAACAGTTATTGGCTAAGGAGGAGGTTGATGTTTATCAGCTTCTTGAAGTGGTAGCCACTGTGGTGGAAAAAGCAGATAATAACGTGAACTTATTTCAAATGCTGTATAAGAAAATGAACCGGGAATCCGAAGATGTTTTCGAACACTGTATTAATGTATCTTTGTATGCCCAATTGCTTGCCAAATGGGCCGATTTAACAGCAGAAGAGGTAGAACTCGCAGGAATTGCCGGTATTCTTCATGATATCGGTCTGATTGTCTGTCACAAAGAGGGGGAAAAGAATATTTCCCTGCGTGGTGAATATGAGAATAAATGTGGCTTCAACCATATGGTACATGGCTATAACCTGGTAAAGGATATGGATGTGGATGTGCGTTTAAAGCAAGCTATCTTAACCCATCATGAAAGAATGGATTTAAGCGGATTTCCAAACCAGTTATCCTATAAGAGTCTGAACTATGTGTCCAGAGTGGTGGCGATTGCCGATGCATTTGCAACACTTACCATGAAGGAAGACGGAATAGAAGGAATGAAGCCGTTAAATGCCCTGTGCCATATGTTCGACAACTGTTACATTAAGTTTGATACAGAACTGCTGATTTGTTTTATTGAGCACGTTGTACAATTCTTTATCCAGTATGAAGTGCTTCTTAGCAACGGTCAGCGCGGCAAAATTGTCATGCCAAACAAAAAAGAACCGGCAAGACCTTTGGTTATGCTGGATGGCGGTGAGATAGTAGACCTTTCTGTCCGCAAGGAATTATCCATTGAAGATATGTTTTATTAAGAGAATAACAGAGGTAATTTATAAGAAATGCTTATGAATTACCTCTTCTTTTTTTCACGAGAAAAATGATTGCCAAAAGTGGCCGAAAATGCTACCATTAAAGGGTAGGTTTAGTAAATTACGGAACATATAGGAGGATTACAATGAACGTATTATCATTGGAACAGGAATTAAAGCAGAATGCATACCCGGGCAGAGGTATTGTCATCGGTAAGTCTGAAGACGGAAAGTACGCTGTAACCGCTTATTTCATCATGGGAAGAAGCGAAAACAGCCGTAACCGCGTATTTGTGGAAGACGGCGCAGGTATCCGTACCCAGGCATTTGACCCTTCCAAGCTGGTTGACCCAAGTCTTATTATTTATGCACCGGTTCGCGTGCTTGGTAACAAGACCATCGTAACCAACGGTGACCAGACCGACACAATTTTCGACCTTATGGATAAGCAGATGACCTTCGAACAGGCTTTGCGTACCAGAGAGTTTGAGCCGGATGCTCCAAACTATACCCCAAGAATTTCCGGTATCATGCATGTAGAAAACGGTTCCTATAATTACGCAATGTCCATTTTAAAGAGCAACAATGGTGATCCATCCTGCTGTAACCGTTTCACATTTGCATATACAAATCCAAAGGCCGGCGAAGGCCGTTTTATCCACACTTATAAGTGTGACGGCAATCCACTCCCAAGCTTCGAAGGCGAGCCTAAGGTAGTTGCTATTTCCGGCGATATGGACACTTTCGGTGACATAATCTGGAACAGCTTAAACGAAGATAACAAGGTTTCCCTGTTTGTTCGTTACATCGACATCGAAACAGGTGAGACAACTTCCAAGATTTATAACAAAAATAAGTAAGAATAGTTACATAGGTTGAGTTTTACAAATAGAAAGTAGAGGATTAACTATGAACGAATTAGAATTAAAGTATGGCTGTAATCCAAATCAGAAGCCAAGTAGAATTTACATGGAAAACGGCGACCTGCCAATCACCGTATTAAACGGTAAGCCTGGCTACATCAACTTCTTAGATGCTTTCAACGGCTGGCAGTTAGTTAGCGAGCTTAAGAAGGCTACCGGTCTTCCTGCTGCAACTTCCTTCAAGCACGTTTCCCCTGCAGGTGCAGCAGTAGGTCTTCCTTTAACCGAAGTGGAAAAGCAGATTTACTGGGTAGCAGACATGGGCGAATTAACACCACTGGCAAGCGCTTATGCAAGAGCAAGAGGCGCAGACAGAATGTCTTCCTTTGGTGATTTCATTTCCCTTTCCGACGTTTGTGACGTAGCAACCGCAAAGCTCATCAAGAGAGAAGTTTCCGACGGTGTTATCGCTCCAGGCTACGAGCCGGAAGCATTAGAAATCTTAAAGGCAAAGAAGAAGGGCGGATACGCTGTTATCCAGATTGACCCATCCTACAAGCCAAACCCTGTAGAGCGCAAGGAAGTATTCGGTATTACCTTCGAGCAGGGCAGAAACGAACTGGTTATCGACGACGATTTCCTCGGCAACATTGTTACCGAAACAAAGGACCTTCCGGAATCCGCAAAGATTGACCTTATCATTGCTCTTATCACATTAAAGTATACACAGTCCAACTCCGTTTGCTACGCAAAGGGCGG
This sequence comes from Lachnospiraceae bacterium, assembly GCA_045593825.1. GTDB lineage: Bacteria > Bacillota > Clostridia > Lachnospirales > Lachnospiraceae > SIG299. The sequence goes on along the minus strand of JAZNXI010000092.1, from coordinate 200 downwards.
TCAGGCTATCGGTATCGGTGCAGGACAGCAGTCCAGAATCCACTGTACCAGACTTGCAGGTCAGAAGGCAGACAACTGGTATCTCCGTCAGGCTCCACAGGTTCTTAACCTTAAGTTCCTTGCCACCATCGGCCGTGCAGACAGAGACAACTCCATCGACTTATACATCGGTGATGAGTACATGGACGTTTTAGAAGAAG
>JAZNXI010000091.1:0-9646 GCA_045593825.1 Lachnospiraceae bacterium | reverse complement strand
TGACTAAATTTCCTCCAAACTATCATTCCTGTCATTATTTATTGCTAATCATAAACTGTTTTTTTCCATAATTCAATGAAAGAATGATTAAAAACATTAAAAATTCATAAAAGGAGCTGCATTCACAGCTCCTTTCCGTTTATTCCCAGTCAGAATAATCAATATACAACAGCGGATCGATGGAAACTCCGTTTATCCAAAGACCAAAATGCAGATGAGGTCCGGAGGAATATCCGGTGGTGCCGGCTTCCATAATTTCCTCTCCCCGTTCTACGTATTGTCCTTCTTTTACATAAATTTTGTAGGCGTGTAAATATCTGGTTACCACACCGTTTCCGTGGTCTATGTAAATATAATTACCGCCGGAGCGGGAATATCCGGTTTCTATAACGGTTCCTGCCAGCGCAGCCACAACGCCACGGTCTTTTCTTGCCAAATTACCAACACCGATATCTATGCCCTGGTGGAAGGTAGATGCCCCATTTACCGGTGCGTTTCTGTAACCGTAATCCGAGGTAATTCTACCGGACATTGGCACCGGCCATAACATATTCTCAAGATTCTGGTTATTCTTTAACGCCGCTTCCTGCTGCTTACGAAGCTCTTCTTCCCGCTTTTTGCGTTCTTCTTCCTCTTTTATCTTACGAAGTTCTTCTTCCCGGCGCTTACGTTCTTCCTCTTCCCGACGCTTACGCTCTTCTTCCTCGCGACGGAGACGCTCTTCCTCTTCCTTACGCTTACGTTCTTCCTCAGCGATACGCTCAGCCTCTAACCGCTCCAGCTCTTCAATGTCGGCACCCATGGTGACAATTTCGTCCCAGTAAAGGAATAACATTTCTTCATCCACACCGATGGAAGCAGCCAACGCATCCAACTCCTCTGCCTTTGCCTGAATCAGTTCGTCTAACTGCGCCAGCTCAAACTCTCTGGTTTCTTTGATGGCATTTAATTCTTCCAACTGGGCAATTAAAAGCGCCTCGGTATTTTGCACCTGAAGTTTTGTAGCATTATAGCGTTCCAACAGACCATTATCATATTCCGTAATGGCCGCACGGTATTCCATCTCGTTTAACATATCGGTTAACGAACCATTACCGAACAGCACATCCAGAAAATTGGTTTCCCCATTCTCGTACAGATATTTGATACGCTTCTTCATGGTATCATACTGTTCTGCCTCTTGGTTTTTAACCTGGGCAAGCAATTCCTGGGTTTCCTTTAATTTTTCCTCATGCTCTGCGATGTCCTCTTCCAGTTCGTCAATACTGTACATCAGTTCCATGTACTGCTTGTCCATGTTTTCGATGTAGGCGTTCATATCTTCTGTTTGCTGATATAAGCCTTCCAGCTTTGCCTCCAGCTCTGCCCGCTCTTTTTCTAACTGCTCCTTTGCTGCCTTTGCCGCATCAATCTCATCCTGATAGGACTCGGTGGTATCCGCATTTGCAAGGTAAGAGGTTCCGGCAAAAATAACCAAGCCAAGAAGAATACATATGCAAAATGTAAATAAAAGTTTTTTTCTCATGGTGTTCCTCAAAAAAGCATCCAAATCGTATATATAGTACTCTACAATAACATTATATACTAGAAATATGGCAGTTGCAAGGCAGGATTGCGAAAACTTATTCGACAAGTTGTCGCCCAAAAGATATTTATTCTTTCCATCCCACCTGTTCGACAAATTGGAAGTTGTTGAAAGCTTTTTGGCGCATTTCAAGCATCGTTGGGTATATACAAGAAAACTTTCTTCAAATACCCTCCAAGATGGCGGATTTTGAGAGATTTGGCAGGAGGATGGGTATATGCACAGAAAATATGTCCCAATACCCTGGTCAGCGTGTTTTTTCTATGATATTTCCCATTATGCAGGGTATATAGCAAAAAATCTACTTCAAATACCCACAGAGACGATTATTTATGCTATTTTCTCGACAACTCATGGTATAGGACTCACGTTTTTCTCTATATACCCCAGAGACTAATGAAAGACACACAACTTCAAATTTGTCTAACCTTTTCGTTATATAGTATAGCATTCATCTTCAATAATGACTAAACTATGTCTTCAATCCGCTAACCGAAGCAGAAACTGCCGATTAAATTGCCAAAACCTTATAAACATAGGCTGTCGTCAAATGTCGTCAACTTGATAGACACACAAAAAAATAGCGGAGACCGCTGTTTATAACGGTTTCCGCATCATTTTACAAGAGCGCGAGACGGGACTCGAACCCGCGGCCTCGACCTTGGCAAGGTCGCGCTCCACCAACTGAGCCACTCGCGCATATTGTTCTCTCGAACACAAGTGATATAATACACTATGTTTTTGATTCTGTCAACAACTTTTTTAAAAAATTTTCAAAAATTTTGCCGGAGCATTATATGCCCCGGCATTATCTTCATTTAATATGCTTTTTAGAACAGGTCTTCATACATGGACTGAGCGTTTACTTTGGTGTAGTCGCCGTTGTCTTTGTATGCGGATGCAGTAAAGGATGCCTTTTCTGCAGAAGAATTGGTCATCTGGCTTGCCTTGTAAATCATCTTCTCTGCAAAGCCCTGTCTGCCGTTGAACAATGCAGTCTTTGTGGAATTGTTGGCATTTGCCCACTTAGTCTCATCTAAGGTAAGCTTGTTATCTTTACCAACGGAAATACCAAGTTCATTTAATAAACCGGCACTCTTGCTGGTAATATTGGTCATCCAAACGGCATTTCTTAAAATGCTCTTGCTGTTTACATCGTCTGCTGTATCAATAACGGAATTGTATGCAGAAATAAAATCCTTTACAGACTTTAAGCTCTTTTCTTTGCCTGCCTCGGAAGTATCCGAAAAATCCATTTTGGATAATGCTTTTGCTGCGCTCTTTAAGGAGCTTGCGTTGCCACCAACCAACTGACGGTTTGCGGTTTCTTTTTGAACAGCCTCGCTAAAAGAGTCACCACTATTCATCTTTTTATAGTAAGCGCTGAGCAGCTTGCCGTAGGAACCGCTGCGGATGGAATTGTACTCCGTTGCCAGATTGGTTAAACCGCCGCCGGAGGACTCGCTGGTCTTTGGCAGGGAATTAAACAGGCTGGTGTAGTCTGTTGTATTATACTTATTCAAATAACTGTTATCAATGGAATTACTCATAAGAAGACTCCTTTCCTCTCATAAATATTTATATGTTCTACATCCTTGTACCATAAAAAAACAAGAAAGGTAGAATTAACCTATTTTTACAAGTTAATTCTACCTTATATTTCGACATTTTGCAAGTAAAACTTTAGGACCGTGGTCCTATGCTCATTTTACTTTACTTCAATCTTGGTCATACCGCCCATGTATGGCTGTAATGCAACCGGAATATTTACGCTGCCGTCAGCATTTAAATTGTTCTCAAGGAAAGCGATAAGCATTCTTGGAGGAGCAACTACGGTGTTATTGAGGGTATGTGCAAAGTACTTACCGTCTGCACCGTTTACGCGGATTTTTAAGCGTCTTGCCTGTGCATCACCAAGGTTACTGCAGCTGCCTACTTCAAAGTACTTCTGCTGTCTTGGGGACCATGCTTCAACGTCGATGGACTTCACCTTAAGGTCAGCCAGGTCACCGGAACAGCACTCTAAGGTACGTACCGGAATATCTAAGGAGCGGAATAAATCAACGGTATTCTGCCATAACTTATCAAACCACATTGGGCTTTCTTCCGGCTTACATACTACAATCATTTCCTGCTTTTCAAACTGATGGATACGGTAAACACCACGCTCCTCAATACCATGGGCACCCTTTTCCTTACGGAAACATGGGGAATAGCTGGTAAGAGTCTGCGGAAGCTGTTCTTCCGGAAGGATAGTGTCAATGAACTTACCAATCATGGAGTGCTCACTGGTACCGATTAAGAACAGGTCTTCACCTTCAATCTTGTACATCATAGCTTCCATTTCTGCAAAGCTCATAACACCGGTAACAACTTCGCTTCTAATCATGAACGGTGGAATGCAATAAGTAAAGCCACGGTTAATCATGAAATCTCTTGCGTAGGAAATTACTGCGGAATGAAGTCTTGCAATATCGCCCATCAGATAGTAGAAACCGTTGCCGGCTACCTTTCTTGCGCTGTCAAGGTCGATACCGTTAAACTTTTCCATAATTTCTGTATGGTATGGAATTTCGAAATCAGGCACCACAGGGTCACCATACTTCTGAACTTCTACGTTTTCGCTGTCATCCTTACCGATAGGTACACTTGGGTCAATGATGTTTGGAATCACCATCATAATCTTCTTTACCTTTTCGGAAAGTTCTGCTTCCTTTGCTTCTAATTCTTCTAAGCGTGCTGCAAAGTCATTTACCTTCTGCTTTGCTGCTTCTGCTTCTTCCTTTAAGCCCTTGCCCATTAACGCACCGATTTCCTTGGAAATCTTCTTACGCTCTGCACGAAGGTTATCTGCCTCCTGCTGGGTCTTTCTTGCCTCTGCGTCCAGTGCGATAACTTCATCTACTAATGGAAGCTTATTGTCCTGGAACTTGTTTCTGATGTTCTGCTTTACGATTTCCGGATTCTCTCTTAAAAACTTTAAGTCTAACATCTGATTTTCCTCCTTTATTTTGCTTATTAATACACGAAAGCGGGGCACTACGTCCCTACTCTGAAGGGACGGAATGCTCCGCGTTGCCACCCAACTTGCAATAAAAATTGCCACCTCGTAACGTACGATAAAGGATACGACCCTTGGGCTTTCACCCTGATGTGCAAAGCATTTCAGCCTTGACCGGAAAGTGGAAAGACATCTTACAACCACCGGCTTGCACCAACCACCGGCTCTCTGAAGGTGTTCGGATATCGAAGTTTTCCTTACCATCAAAATATATGAATGTAGTATACTCCAAAAAAGTAAATTTATCAAGCAAAACTTTTCGAAGTGCTTATACCCTGTCTACGCAAAAAGAGGCAGCCCTTTCGGACTGCCTCCCCATTAAACTTATGTATTACTTATCTTTCTTGTTTTCTTCCACAACCTTAGCCTGAACATCGGATGGAGCTGCTTCGTAACGATTGAATTCGTAGGAGTAAACGCCCATACCGGTTGTCATGGAACGAAGGTCGGTGGAGTAACCGTAAACTTCAGCCATAGGAATTTCAGCAACGATTTCCTGCTTGTTGTTTGGCAGCGGGTTCATGCCGTATACACGACCGCGACGACGGTTTAAATCACCCATAACGTCACCGGTGTACTTTTCAGGAACTACAACCTTCATGGTAGCGATAGGCTCGAGAAGAATTGGAGTTGCGTTTAAGATACCTTCCTTAAATGCCTGGCAGGTAGCTGTCTTGAAGGCCATTTCGGAGGAGTCTACGTCGTGGTAGGAACCGCCGGTAAGAGTAGCCTTGATACCAACGACAGGATAGCCTGCTAAAGGTCCTTCTGTTACGCTGTCTGCGATACCCTTTTCAACTGCAGGGAAGAAGTTCTTTGGAACCGCACCACCGAATACGCTTTCATGGAATTCGAATGCTTCTTCCATGTTGCCGGATGGCTCGAAGTCGATGATAACGTGGCCGTACTGACCATGTCCGCCGGACTGCTTCTTATACTTGTGTTCTGCAGTAACTTTCTTACGGATAGTTTCACGATAAGCTACACGTGGCTTACTAAGTTCCATTTCTACCTTATAGCGGGCAGCCATTCTGCTTGCGGAAATTTCAAGGTGCTGTTCGCCGATACCGTAGATAAGGGTCTGACGGTTTTCAGGGTCTGTAACAACCTTTAAGGTCTGGTCTTCTTCCATCATACGGGAAAGAGCCTGGGATAACTTATCTTCATCACCCTTATTCTTTGCACTGTATGCACGGTATTCATAAGGAGTGGATGTCTTTGGTGGGTCATAAACAACCGGAGTATCCTTTACGGTAAGGGAGTCACCGGTAAGGGTAGCATCCAGCTTTGCGATGGCACCGATATCACCTGCGTATAATTCCTTAACTTCGATGGTGTCTTTACCGCGGATAACATATAATCTGGTAACCTTTTCATCGGTTTCTCTGTTAGGGTTATAAACGGTTTCATTTGCCTTCATAACGCCGGAGCAAACCTTAATAAGAGAGAACTTACCAAGGAATGGATCTGCGATGGTTTTGAATACCTTAGCTGTCATTGGCTTGTTTGCATCATAATCTGCAGCGAAGGTGCCTTCTGTCTTGGTGTTCATACCAACCAGGACACACTTATTTGGAGATGGGAAGTAAATGTCAATAGCCTGCATAACCTGCATAGTACCCTGAGCATTTAAACCGGAACCGCAAAGAACCGGAACGATGCTGCAGTCGGTAACGCTGCTACGGAGTGCGGAAGAAACTTCTGTTACTGTAAATTCTTCGCCGCCGAAGTACTTATCCATAAGCTCTTCGCTGGTTTCTGCCACTGCTTCCATTAAGATTTCTCTGTACTTTTCTACATATTCCATCGAATAATCCGGAATCGGACATTCGTTATAGTCGCTTAACTTAGTGAACTTACGTCCTGCCATCTTAACTACGTTAACATAGCCCACAAACTTTTCATTCTCACGGATTGGGGAATGGAAAGGTGCAATACGCTTGCCATAGCTTTCGGTAAGGTCTTCTACTACCTGACGGAAGCTGGCATTATCATCATCCATATCTGTTACAAAGAACATACGAGGAATGTTATATCTTTCGCAAAGGTCCCATGCTTTTCTTGTACCGACTTCGATACCCTTCTTTGCGGAAATTACGATAAGTGCTGCGTCACAGGCACTGACTGCTTCTTCTACTTCACCAACAAAATCAAAGTAACCCGGAGTGTCTAAGAAATTGATTTTTGTATCTTCCCAAATCACAGGTACTACCGATGTACTGATAGAGAAGCCACGCTTGATTTCTTCACGGTCGAAATCGGAGATGGTGTTACCTTCTTCTACCTTACCCTGACGGTTTGTCAACCCTGTTGTGTATGCACATGCTTCAACAAAGGTGGTCTTACCTGCGCCGCCGTGCCCCAAAACGGCAACATTCCTGATTTTCTCATACTTATAAACGTCCATAGTCTATAACCTCCAGTACATTATTTCTCGTCGTTTTGCTTCTCTCAAAACCACTAAACATATTGTACTAAATTTTCTGGCATTTTGCAATTATTTTTTGTGAATTTTTCATATTTTTCATCAATTAGCTGAAACATGTTAAATTCCTAACAAAGAAGAAAGGCACTTATCTCATTTATAAGCAGAGATTAAGTGCCCATTATAAATTCTAATTTAATATTTTTTCATACGCGATTCTTTTATTTTCCACACACCCTTCGTTGGACAAATAAATGATGCCACATTCCTCAAACCCTTGCTTGTTTAAGAAACTGTGCATCGGAATGTTTCCCTCGTGAGTATCAATGCGGACACTGCCATAACCTGCCTGTTTTGTCAGTTCCACGGCGTATTCAATCATTTTAGCGGCATACCCGGCACGCTTTGCCTGTTTTTTTACCGCAATACGGTGAACCACGCCATAGTTACCGTTTGTTTTCCATTCTCCCTCATAAATTTTAGCATAGTCCGGTTCCGGCGCCGTAAAAATTGCCGCTGTAGCAACAATTTCGCCGTCCTCCACATAAACATGGCTGATGCCCTCTGCAATGTCCTTGGCAAAGGAAGCTTCATTTGGGTATCCATTCTGCCACTGGGAAATGCCCAGTAATTTCATGCCTGCCTGGGCATCACGAATAATATTCATAACTTCCGGGATGTCTTCTGTTTTGGTTTTACGAATCATAATTGATTTCCCTCCAAAAAAATATGGGAAGTATAAACTTCCCATGCCTTAATGTTCATCTCTTTAATAGCCCATAGGCTATAAGGTTAATGAAGACCCGATAATAGTCCATATAAATCCGAGTTTAAAATCTCCCACTATTTGGCAGGGACTCTCCCGAAGACGGTTTCCCATCTACCTATATTATAAACTTAATTATTAAAAATATCAACTGCAAAATATTTATTTTTACTGTTAAAACAACCTCAGCTGCTCAAATGTTTCTTTTTCTTCAAACTGATGCAAATATTCAAAGCACTTTTCCACATCAAACACAATGCCGTTTTCCTGACAGAACTTCTTTGCCATTCTCATGAGTTTTGCATTGTTGGGACTGGATACCTCATATTCATTGCCGTATACCCTCTGATACTCCCATTTGAGGCGTGGAAACTGCTCATCCAGCTTTTTATAAAAGTATTCTCTATTGCCTTCCCTGAACGTGAGTCCCATGCCAAAGCAGATAATTCCCCACACCTTGGCTTCCTTGCAGTAATTTAGGATACCCTTGATATTTTCCTCCGTATCGTTGAAGAATGGGAGGATTGGCGACATCCATACCACCGTCGGAATACCGTTATCCCGCATGATATTTAGTACTTCTGCCCGCTCCTTGGTGGTAGAAACGTTTGGTTCTATCTTGTGACACAAGTCCTCGTCATAAGTGGTAAGCGTCATCTGCACTACCACTTTTGTTTTTTCATTGATTCGCTTTAATATATCCAAATCCCTAAGAATTCTTGCAGACTTGGTCTGGATGGCAACACCAAAGCCATAGCGCTCGATAAGTTCCAGACACTTTCTGGTATGTAACAGTTCTTCTTCCACGTGCATGTACGGGTCACACATGGAGCCGGTACCTATCATGCACTTTTTCCTCTTGTTTTTTAAGGTCTGCTCCAACAAATCCACGGCATTTGCTTTTACTTCGATATCTTCAAAGTCGTGATTTATCTGATAGCAGGTGCTTCTGGAGTCACAGTAAATGCAGCCGTGGGTACAACCCCGGTATAAATTCATGCCGTTTGTAGCGGATAAAATTCCTTTTGCGGTAACATAATGCATGGTGTGACTCCTTTCTCCTGTTATTTCACATTTGATTTAATTTAAAGTATCCAGTAATTCTCTTAGTGTTTCCCACTTATCTATGGTCAATATTTCTTCATGCGGCTCATATTTCATATCAATGGCACCGATGTACCACACAGGAAACAGACCGGCATTCGTTGCACCGACAATATCACACTGATACTGGTCGCCGACATACCACACATCCTCCGCCGGCAATCCGGCCTTTTCCAGTGCCAGCTCAAAAATCCGTTTGTTTGGTTTCCGGTACATATATTCACTGGTGGCCATAATAAATTCAAACTCATTTTCCGGAAGACACCGGTTGATTCTTTCTTCCACCACAACTCCACAGCAGGAAATATTGCTGATGACACCGGTGCGGATACCGTTTTCCTTCAAATACTTAAGAAATTCCGCCATCCCTTCCGTAGCGGTTCCCGGTGCAGCCGCATCCCAGAACACACGGTCAATTTCCTCCGGAGTGATGGACAGCTCAATCCCCTGGGATTCGTAGAGGTACCTGGTAAACATATAGTTCGGGACCTCAATCTGAAATAAATGCTTCTTTTCCGGGTCAAAACGTCCCATCTCCTGATTTAGACCGGTGGCATAGGCCTGAATCTCTTCGGCAGACTTTCCGTACTTATTCTTTTTAGCATATTTTAAAACCGCCTCGGTTCCCCTCACACCGTTAAACCGTTCTTCATTTACCAGTGTCTGACCATAATCAAACAAAATCATCTTAGGCTTTTTCATTTC
>JAZNXI010000090.1:0-3920 GCA_045593825.1 Lachnospiraceae bacterium | reverse complement strand
CAAAATATAGTATAATAGATGATGAGCTTTTATAAAATGCTGTAGAAAGGAAGAATGACATGATCGGATCAGATGCATATAACTACATCAATGTATTAAATAAAGCGGCCGGGGCCAGCTGGACAAAGAACGAAATTATCGCGAATAATATTGCCAATGTAGATACACCGGACTTCAAAAGAAAGGATTTAAATTTCGAATCCTTGCTTGCGGAAGCATTGTCCGACACGTCTTTACATACTAAAAACATGGATAAAAAGGTTGCTAACCTGAATTTATCCTCTTTAAGACCAAACATATATACCGAGTATTCTACTTTGAGTTACCGTTATGACGGAAACAATGTGGATATCGATACAGAGCAGGCATATCTGGCAGACAACCAGATTAAGTATTATACCTTACTGGATTCCATGACACATGAATTTAACCGTTTAAAAACTGTTTTAAATCAGTAAGCCCTTGAAACATAAGGAGGAATGAATTATGTCAATTATGACCAGCCTTAACATCAGCGCCAGCGGTATGACAGCCCAGCGTACCAGAATGGATATCATTGCACAGAACGTAGCAAATGTAAATACAACAAGAGATGAAAACGGTGATCCGTACAGAAGACAAACCGTAGTGTTTGAAGAACGTCCGGCATACAATCGTAATTTCGAGTCTTATCTGACAGCCCAGAAGACCGGATTATCCTATAATCCGCAAATTGGTACCGGCGTAAAAATTTCTGCCATTGCAGAAGACCATGTAACTTCCATGAAAAAGGTATATGAGCCGGGCAATCCTGATGCAGACGAAGACGGATATGTAACATATCCAAACGTAAATACCGTTACGGAAATGACCAACTTAATTGACGCCAGCCGTTCTTATGAGGCTAACGTTACCGCCTTTAATGCAACCAAGAATATGGCATTAAAGGGCTTGGAGCTTGGTAAATAATTTTAGATAATGCGGGCAGTAAAAGCCCGGTAAGAGGAGAGTCTTAATGAATATTTCAGCAATTCAGGGTGTGTCTTTGTTTGACAACCTGCTGACCGAAGACAGCAAAAAATTAACAGGGGCGAATACACAGACCTTTGAGGCACTGCTTAATTCTGCCATGGGTCTTATTCAGGAAACGGAAGAAGCTACCAATGCGGCAGAGCAGGCGGAATTGGAATATATGCTTGGTTTAAATGACAGTGTTACCGACTTATTGGTTGCACAGCAAAAAGCCAACATTTCCCTTCAGTATACCGTAGCAATTAAAAATGCAGTGACCCAGGCATATCAGGAGATTATGGCAATTCAGTTCTAAATAGTAATTGCGTTTAAATAAAAGCTGCAGGAGAAGGTAAGGCAGCAAAAAGGAGCAGTATCATGCAGGAAAGATTAAAGGAATTTCCAAAGAAATTTTTGGAATACTGGAACAAGTGGACAAGTAAGCAGAAAACCATTATCATCGCAGTTCTCGTGGGGGTTATTGTATTAATTGCGGTGTTTGTTGCCATACTTGGCAGAACCAAGTATGTTGCTTTAGACACTTTCGAAGACACCAAGACTGCCAGTCAGGTTGTTTCTTTGCTGAAAGACAGCACAATTTCTACAAAGCTGGATTCTGACAACCTTACCGTAATGGTAGACGAAGAGCGTTATGGCGAGGCTGTTATGGCGGTTGCTGTCAGTGATCTGGTTGATGAAGGAAGAGTCACTTTAGAGGATTTATTTAATAATGAACTCACTACCACCAACGGAGAGCGTTTAAATAAAATCCATTTATATGTCCAGGCAGACATGGAAGAAACCATTAAAAATTCATATATAGGAATAGACAGCATCAGTATTACTTATGTGGCAAAGGATACCACCAATTCCATTATCAGTGCCAATAAAACCATTCCGATTGCTGTTCATCTGGTTACTAACGAATTTTTTGAGAAAAAGGCTGCCGTTGCAATTGCAGAATTTGTTGCCAGAGGTGTAGGAAATCCAAATGCAGATGATGTTATTGTTATCGATGATGACGGCAATGTTCTTTTTAACGGTTCTGTAGAAGAAGACGAGGATGAAATCGACCTTAATGATAAAATCAAGGTAGAAGGAATTTTCCGTCAGAATTATATTGATATGGTTTCCGGCGTAATGTTAAAGAACTTTTTTACCGAAGTAACCGTTGCTCCTTATCTTGATATTAATTTCGACAAAACAACAAATCTGTTTACTGAATATATTCCATTGGAGGGTGAAACCTCCGGTGTGTTAATTGAAGAGCATCACACCAAGAGTGAAGGTGAAAACGGGGTTGGAGATATCCCGGGCACCGATTCCAACGATGAAGTTGACTACATGTTATTGGATACCACCGGCGGTGCTTATTCCACCAAAACCGATGATATGTTTTATCAGCCAAGCGTATCCATCACAGAAACCGTATATGATACCGGTACAATTAATGCGGCTACTTCCTCCATTGCGGTTACAGCTACCCGTACCATTCATTTGAGTGAAGAGGAAATGATAATCAGAGGCATGCTGGATGATATGACCTTTGAGGAATATGTAGCCCACAATTCCGAACCGGTCCGTACAGAAACAAGAGAAGAACTGGTTTCTTTAATCGCAATGGCTACCGGTATTCCGGAAGAAAACATTGCACTTATTACATATGACCATTATAATTACACACCAATGGAAGAAGTTGCAAGAGACTGGACCTTCTACTTCCAGATTTTACTTGCAGTTATTCTCATTGCATTCCTGCTCTTTGTTGTATTCCGTGGCATGGCTCCGGTAGAAGTAACCGAGCTGGAACCGGAATTATCCGTAGAACAGTTACTGGCTACAACAAAGGAAAACCAGTCCTTAGAGGATGTAGAATTCAGCGAACAATCCGAGACACGAAAGATGATCGAAAAGTTCTTCGAAGAGAATCCGGAAGCGGTTGCCCAGCTGTTGCGTAACTGGCTGAATGAAGACTGGGATTATTAGTGTATAAGGGGTGATAGTATGGCAATGAAAATTACCGATTTAAACGGGGTACAAAAGGCGGCAATTCTCCTGATTACATTAGGACCGGATAAGGCAGCCAATGTATTTAAACATTTAAAGGAAGATGAAATAGAGCAGTTAACACTGGAAATTGCAAATACACGTAGTGTCAGCCAGTCCTTAAAGGAAGAGGTTCTGGATGAGTTCTACGAGGTGTGTCTCGCCCAACAGTATATTGCCGAGGGTGGTATCGGATACGCCAAGGATCTTTTGGAAAAGGCACTTGGTCCTGAAAAAGCTATGGAGGTTATCGGTAAGCTTACCGCATCCCTTCAGGTTCGTCCGTTCGAATTTATCCGAAAGATTGATGCTTCCCAGATTTTGAACTTTATCCAGGAAGAACATCCGCAGACCATTGCCCTTATTTTGTCCTATTTATCCACAGGACAGGCGTCTACCATTATTTCCCAGCTGCCACAGGACAAGCAGGCAGACGTGGCAAAACGTATTGCCCAGATGGACAGAACCTCCCCGGATGTTATCAAAGAGGTGGAGCGTGTATTGGAAAGAAAGCTTTCTTCCCTGGCAAATCAGGACTACACACTGGCCGGTGGTGTGGATGCTATCGTAGAAATTTTAAATACTGTAGACCGTGGTACAGAAAAACATATTATGGAAAGCTTGGAAATCGACGAGCCGGAACTTGCAGACGAAATCCGCAAGAAGATGTTCGTCTTCGAGGATATCCTTACTCTGGACGACCGTTCCATCCAGCGTGTGCTGCGTGAAGTTGATAATAATGAGCTTGCAGTGGCTCTTAAGAGTGCCAATGAAGATGTTCAGAATGCAATCTTTAATAACCTGTCCAAGCGTCTTGCTACTATGATCCGCGAGGATATGGACTTTATGGGTCCTGTTCGTATGAAGGATGTTGAAGAAGCACA
>JAZNXI010000089.1:0-8140 GCA_045593825.1 Lachnospiraceae bacterium | reverse complement strand
CTTGTCTTCCTAAGACCGCTTGGCCTCCGACTTTGCATTGCAACGCCGTCCATATCGTCGAATGCCTGATTTTCACCAACCATGCCCCAAATGAAGGTGTAGGCTCTGGTGCCGCATCCGGAGTGGATGGACCAGCTTGGAGAAATTACCGCCTGCTCGTTCTTCATTACAATGTGTCTTGTTTCTGTAGGCTCGCCCATGTAATGGAATACCAGGGCATCGTCCTTCATATCAAAGTATAAATATACTTCCATTCTTCTGTCATGGGTGTGGCATGGCATAGTGTTCCAAACACTGCCTTCCTCAAGCTTAGTCATACCCATAACCAGCTGGCAGCTTTCTACCTGACCAGGTAAGATGTACTTGCAGATAGTTCTGTGGTTTGCATCAGCCAGACAGCCAAGTTCTACCTTATTTTCATCCTTAACAATAACTACGCCCTCTTCCGGGGTACCTTCCGGCTTAATAAGAACAGTTGGGTAAGACTTGTGGGCAGGTGCACTGTTTAAGTAGAACTTTGCAGGATTTGCTGCGTCTACGCTTGCGAAGGAAATGTCCTTTGCACCCATGCCGATGTACATACCTTCCTTGTATGCCACGTTGTATTCCTTGCCATCAATGGTGATAACACCGGCACCGCCGATGTTGATAACACCCATTTCTCTTCTTTCCAGGAAATAATCTGCACGAAGTTCGTCACCTGCGGTAAGAACTAAGTTTTCCTTCACAGGCACAGCAGAACCGGTGATAATTCTATCGATGTGGCTGTAAACCAACTTAATAACGTCCTTCTGGAATAAATCATCAATTAAAAACTCTTCACGAAGTCTGTCGGTGGTATAATGCTTTACATCTCTTGGGGATGCTGCTGTTCTAAGTTCCATAACTATGTACCTCTCTTTTTATTATGTGGATAATTTAGCATGAGCCGTGGCCAAAACCACGGCTCATGAAATTTTTATTTTGCTTTAAACTAGCGCTGTACTCTACCGGAGCCGTCGCCGCCAACAAGGCCGTCAACGTCGCTTCTGGAAACAAGGTTGAAGTCGCCAGGGATGGTGTGCTTTAATGCGGAAGCTGCTACACCGAATTCAAGAGCATCCTTGAAGTTCTTGCCATCAAGGAAACCACAAATTGTACCGCCTGCGAAGGAGTCACCGCCACCTACACGGTCAACGATTGGGGAAATTCTGTACTCTCTGGAGTGATAGAATTCCTTAGTATCTCTGGAGTAGATGCATGCGGACCAGCCGTTATCGGAAGCACTGTGGCTTACACGTAAGGAGCTGATAACGTATTCGAAGTTGAACTTTTCAACCATCTGCTCGAAGATATCCTTGTAGCCTGCAAGCTCTAAGTCACCGCTGGTTACGTCTGTGTTACCAGGCTTGAAGCCAAGAACCTTTTCAGCATCTTCTTCGTTACCGATACAAACGTCAACATACTGCATTAAGTTGGTCATAACCTTCTGAGCCTTTTCGGAGGACCATAACTTCTTACGGAAGTTTAAGTCTACGGAAACCTTAACGCCGGCCTTCTTAGCTGCCTTTAAAGCAACTTCGGTAAGCTCTGCTGCTGCGTCGGAAACTGCAGGTGTGATACCTGTGAAGTGGAACCAGTCAGCACCTTCAAAAATCTTATCAAAATCAAAATCTTCTGCTGTAGCAGTAGAAATGGAGGAATGAGCTCTGTCGTAAACTACGTTGGATGCTCTCATAGCTGCACCGGTCTCTAAGAAATAGATACCAAGTCTCTCACCGCCGTATGCGATGTTGTCTGTAGCTACGTTCATCTTTCTTAATGCTGCAACTGCACACTCACCGATTGGGTTCTTTGGAACCTTTGTTACGAATTCTGCATCATGACCATAGTTTGCAAGAGAAACTGCTACGTTAGCTTCGCCACCGCCGTAGCATACATCAAACTCGTCAGCCTGGATGAACTTTTCGTTGCCAGGTGTGGATAATCTTAACATAATTTCGCCCATTGTTACTACTTTTGCCATTGTTTTAATCTCCTTTTTAGTAAAAAATTTGTTTAAACAAGCTATCTCTATTTTACTATAGCTCGTGTAAAATTTCCAGTGTTATTTTACAGAGTTACACCCTGCTTAAAGATTGCCATGTCATGGAATCCTGCTTCTTCTGCCTTAACCTTTTTGCCGGAAGCAACTGCAAGAACATAATCAAACAGTTCTACAGAAAGTACATCCATGGTTGCGTCTTCTACCAGTACGCCGCAATTAAAGTCAATCCAGTTATTCTTCTTGTTAGCAAGAGGAGAATTGGTGGAAATCTTTACGGTTGGTACCGGGGAAGCAAACGGTGTGCCGCGGCCGGTGGTAAACAGAACAATCTGCGCGCCGGAAGCTGCCAGTGCAGTTGCTGCAACCAGGTCATTGCCCGGAGCACTAAGCAGATTAAGACCCTTTGTGGTAACCGGCTTGCCGTATGAAAGTACATCACTTACATTTGCAGTACCGGACTTCTGGGTACATCCGAGGGACTTATCTTCCAGAGTGGAGATACCGCCCTTTTTGTTACCCGGGGACGGATTCTCATAAATGGTCTGATTGTGACGCTTAAAGTATTCCTTAAAGTCGTTGATTAACGCTACGGTTTTATCAAACAATTCCGGTGTAGCACAACGGTCCATAAGAAGTGTTTCTGCGCCGAACATTTCCGGAACTTCGGTTAAAATGGTAGTACCGCCCTGTGCAATAAGCAGGTCGGAAAATGCACCAACAGTTGGATTTGCGGTAATACCGGATAAACCGTCGGAACCGCCGCACTTCATACCGATAATAAGCTCAGAAGCCGGTGTTTTTTCGCGCTTAAACTGAGATGCATAGGCAATCAGCTCGTCCATTAACTTGTCTGCTGCTTCCATCTCGTCTTCCACTTCCTGGCAAACCAGGAACTTAACGCGGTTTTCGTCATATTCACCGATATAGTCCATTAAAACAGGGATATTGCTGTTTTCACAGCCAAGACCAAGTACCAATACACCACCAGCATTCGGATGGTTGATTAAGTCTGCAAGAATGGTTCTTGTGTTTTCCTGGTCATCGCCCATCTGGGAACAGCCGTATGGATGAGGAAATGCAATAACATCTTCTACCGAACCAGTCAGCTTCTTCTTTGCTGCCTCTGCCATAGCGGTTGCAATGTTATTTACACAGCCAACGGTAGGGATAATCCAGATTTCATTACGGACACCCACTTTACCGTTTGTTCTTCTGAAACCTTCAAAATACTTGGTTTCTGCCTGAGGAAGTGTAACCGTTCCTACCGGATGGTATTCATACTCTAATAATTCCCCAAGATTTGTTTTTATATTCTGGGTATGTACATGACAGCCCGCAGCCACATCCTCTGTGGTATGACCGATTGGGTCACCGTACTTGATAACGTTTGCACCGGCCGGAATATCGCAAAGAGTTACCTTATGACCGCGCATAATGTCTTCTTTTACAACAACTTCCTTGTCCTTTGCTTTAATTACCGTGCCCGCCTTAAGATCGGCCAGGGCTACGGCAACGTTATCTTTTTCATTGATAATAATATATTCCTGCATATAATTCTCCTATTATTTATGCATTAACCTTCTTGATTGCTTCTCTCATGCCAAGGGTGCGGATATCATCTAAGTAGCCTGCCACCTTTTCAGCAAGACCTGCATACTCGGTTAAGTCTCTGCCGAAGAATGCGGTATTGCTAAGATAAGCCTTTGCGAATTCTAAGCTTTCCTTACCGGAATTTGCTGCAAAGAACTCTAATGCGAATGCATCGTCAAGAATCTTGTATTCTTCGCCGTTTCTGTTACCGATGAGGGCGCTGTCCTTAATTTCTGTACCGGTGTAGAAGTTCATAAGTGCAGCCAGAGAGAATGCCAGATGGGAAGGAATCTCGCCGGTCTTCTCGATGTATCCGGTTAAAGATGGCATACAACGGGACTTCCACTTAGAGGTGGAGTTTAAGGAAATGGATAATAATGCATGCTTGATGAATGGGTTTTCGAAACGCTCAATAACTGCGTTAGCGAACGCAACCAGTTCTTCCTTTGGAAGGGTTAAGGTTGGGATGATTTCATCAAATACGGTTGTCATCATGAACTTGCGTACATCTTCATCTTCCATGGATTCCTTAACGAAATCGTTGCCTGCCATGTAGGAAGCAAGTACGAAGGAAGTATGTGCACCGTTTAAGATACGAACCTTTCTTTCTCTGTATGGCTTCTGGTTGTCGGTAAAGATTACCGGAAGACCTGCTTTATCAAGAGGAAGCTCTGCGGAAATATCCTTGTCGCTTTCAATTACCCAAAGGGCAAATAATTCTGCGGTATCTACTAAATTATCCTTGTATCCAAGCTTTTCCCAAATGCTTTCCGCTTCTTCTCTTGGGTAGCCTGTTACGATACGGTCAACTAAGGTGCTGCAGAAAACGCAGGCATTTTCTACCCAGTTTACGAAATCCACACCTAAGTTCCAAAGGTCAGCAAACTTTAAAACACAGTTCTTTAAGTTGCCGCCGTTATTTTCAATCAGCTCACATGGAATCAAAACAAGTCCCTTGTCGGAAGCACCGTTGAAGTGCTGGTATCTTTCATACATGAACTTGGTTAACTTGCCAGGATATGTTTTTGGAGGCAGTGCATTAAAATCATCTGTCTCATCGTAAACAATACCTGCTTCTGTTGTATTGGACACAACAAAGCGCAGTGTTTCACACTTAGCATATGCTGCATATTTTTCATATTCTTCAATGCAGTCTACCGCATCAGCAATACTGGTGATTACTCTGGTTTCTACCTTTTCTGCGCCATCTTCTTTACCACGAAGAACTACGGTATACTGGTTTTCCTGCTCATGGAACATATTTAAGTTGCCGTATGCAATTGGTTTAACAATTGCCACACTGCCATCAAAAACGCCCTTCTCGTTTGCCACATCAATCATGTAGTCTACAAAACCTCTGAGGAAATTTCCCTCACCAAACTGAAGAACCTTTACCGGACGCTCCACTGCCTTAGAAATAGATTTGTTTAATAATTCCATCATTTGCTACTCCTTTTACCATATAAATATGTAAGCATTTACAACTTCTATTTTACAATTCATTTTCATTATTGTCAATGTATTTTTATTACGAAAAGTTCTTGTAAATCAAAGATTTTCATAGTATAATGTGAAATAGGAACTTTTTTTATTGCTTTTTGACTGGAAGCGCTTTCAGCTACAAAAGCTGAAAACTCTTTCAGCCCTACATAAACTAAAGAACGGAGAAGGCACTATGAACATTTATGACGTATCGGAAAAAGCAGGCGTTTCCATTGCCACCGTTTCCCGTGTATTAAACGGCAATCCAAATGTCAGCGAACCAACCAGACAAAAAGTACTGAATGTAATGAAAGAAATCGGATATACTCCAAACGTCTTTGCAAGAGGTCTTGGTCTTAACACCATGCATACCATTGGCATCATGTGTGCAGACTCTTCCGACCCATTCCTTGCAAATGCAGTTTATTATTTAGAGCAGAATTTAAGAAAGTGCGGCTATGACTCTTTCCTTTGCTGTACCGGTTATGACCTTATTAATAAGCAAAAATATCTGCAACTGCTTCTCAGCAAGCGTGTAGATGCCATCATTTTGGTTGGCTCCAGCTTCCTTGAAGCAGCCAAAAAAGACAATGCCTACATAACTGCCGCCGCTGATACCATCCCTGTTATGGTAATTAACGGTTATCTGAATCATCAAAATGTATATTGCACTCTGTGTGATGACTATCAGGCAGTCTATGATGTAACCAACCGCCTTATCGAGCAGCAGCGAAAAAACATACTATACCTGTATACATCCCGCTCCTACAGCGGTCTGCAAAAGCTGTCCGGTTACAAGAGCAGTGTTGCAGCAAACGACTTAACCATCCGTGAAGAGCTGATGCTTACCTGTCCAAATGATATTACTCAGACCAAAGAACTGTTAATTGAACAATGGAACAATGGTCTGCGCTTTGATGCCGTAGTTGCATCCGAAGACCAGCTGGCCGTTGCAGCTATGAAGTTTGCTAAATATGCCGGTTTGTCCGTTCCAAACGATTTGGCAATTGTGGGTTATAACAATTCCATTCTTTCCAGTTGTACCGACCCGGAAATCACTACCATCGATAATCATGTAGAAACCCTCTGCATGACCACCATCAACACCTTAATGCGTGTCCTTGACGGAAATGATGTACCAAATAAAACTACCATTTCCAACGACTTAGTGGTACGCGAAACAACCAATTTTTAGAATGTGCGGGCTAATGCCCTTATATTAAATGACTTTATAGAGGAGGAATATCTTATGAAACCGTTTATGGATGAAGACTTCTTATTATCCAACGAAACAGCAAAAACTTTATATCACAACTATGCAAAGCAGGTACCAATCATCGACTACCACTGCCACATCAATCCTCAGGAAATCGCTGAGGACCGTCAGTTTGACACCATCACTCAGGTATGGCTGGGCGGCGACCATTACAAGTGGCGTCAGATGAGAACCAATGGTATCGATGAAAAGTTCATCACCGGTGATGCTTCCGATTACGAAAAGTTTGAAAAATGGGCTGCTACCCTTCAGAAAGCAATCGGCAACCCTCTCTATCACTGGAGCCATTTAGAATTACAGCGCTACTTCAATTACGACAAGCCACTCTCCCCTGCTACCGCAGAAGAAGTTTGGGATGTATGTAATAAGAAGTTAGCTGATCCATCCATGACCGTTCGTAACATCATCCGTCAGTCCAACGTAGAAACCATTTGTACTACTGACGACCCAATTGATTCCTTAGAATGGCACAAGAAGATTGCCGAGGATGAAACCTTCGAAGTAAAGGTTCTTCCTGCTTGGCGTCCGGACAAGGCCATGAACCTGGAAAAGCCGGAATATCTAGATTACCTTGACAAGCTCTCCGCAGTAAGCGGCGTTAAGATTGACTCCTTTGCTGCTCTTTGTGAAGCATTAAAGGTTCGTATGGACTTCTTCGCTTCCATGGGTTGTTGCGTATCCGACCACGCATTAGAGTATGTAATGTACAAGCCTGCTACCGCAGAAGAAATCGAAGCAATCTTTGCTAAGCGCCTTGCCGGCACTGCTCCAACTGCATTAGAAGAATTACAGTTCAAGACCGCATTCATGAACTTTGTAGGTAAAGAATATCATCGTCTTGGCTGGGTAATGCAGTTACACTACGGCACAAAGCGTGATAACAACGTATTCCGTTACAACCAGCTTGGTCCTGACACCGGTTACGACTGTATCAACACCTACAGCTCCTCCGCTGAAATGGCTGCATTCTTAAATTCCTTAAATGCAACCGACCAGCTGCCAAAGACCATCATCTACTCCTTAAATCCGGTTGACAACGCTGCCATCGGCACCGTACTTGGCTGCTTCCAGGATTCCTCCTGCGTAGGCAAGATTCAGCAGGGTTCCGCTTGGTGGTTCAACGACCACAAGACCGGCATGACTGAGCAGATGACCTCTCTTGCAAACTTAAGCTTACTGGCTAACTTCGTTGGTATGCTTACCGACTCCAGAAGCTTCTTATCTTACACAAGACACGAGTACTTCCGTCGTATCCTTTGTAACCTCATCGGTACCTGGGTAGAAAACGGCGAGTATCCAAACGATATCGAATTCCTTGGTAAGATGGTACAGGATATTTCTTATTATAATACTAAGAATTACTTTGGATTCTAAGAGTTACTGTTTAAAATAGGAAATCCGGATAAGACATCTGGACAACATTAGTTGTTCAAGATTCTTATCCGGATTTTTTATTTTACATAGTCACCGCCAACTCAATGAGGAAAACATAAGCTGCGTAGCAGCGGCTGACGGCGCAGCCGGCAGGTTTTGCGAATGGGGTTTGCGGGGACGAAACAGTAACTCTATACAGCCTATAGATTACCTACATGAACGAATTATCCGTTTTAATACTGATATATTTTTCTTTTCAGCAATCTCTGAATATCTCTTAATTGTACTTTTATACCCAGAAGTAGTATATACAATCTTTGTTTTTTCATCTATTAAAGTATCTATCTCTTTAAATACTTTAATTTCATCTTCCATATCAACATCTTTCAGCG
>JAZNXI010000088.1:0-6290 GCA_045593825.1 Lachnospiraceae bacterium | reverse complement strand
TCCGAAGTTATTACCGGACTACAGACCGGAAGGTGTAACAAGATTAGAAAAATAATCATGGCGTGAGAGTGAAAAGAGGTAAAATTTATTATGGATAGTATACTTACATGGTTTATGGAGAGTGTATGGACCAATAACCTGATGTTAATTTTTACTATCCTGGTTCTTGGTTATGCATTGGGAAGAATTACAATCTGCGGTTTGGATTTAGGAACCGCAGGCGTACTCTTAGTAGCACTGGTATTCGGACACTTTGGGGTAGTGATTCCGGATGTTGTCGGTGACTTAGGCCTTATCTGTTTCGTAACCGCAGTAGGTTACATTGCAGGACCAAAGTTTTTCCGTAATATTAAAGCAAACGCAAAGTCTTACATACTGATTGGTCTGGTAACCATTTTATCCGGTGCATTGGTATGTGTGGCAGTTATTAAGCTGTTTAATGTTCCTACCGATATTTGTGTAGGCCTTATGTCCGGTGCCCTTACCAGTACCCCTGGTTTGGCCGCAGCTAAGGAAGCAGCCGGTGTTAACGCTGCCGTTGGTTACGGTATTGCGTATCCGTTCGGCGTAGTAGGCGTTGTGCTTTTTGTACAGTTAATTCCAAAGATTTTAAAGACCGATATGGATGCGGAGCGTGCAAAGTTTACTGCAGCAGCTACCGTAAAGGTAGAGCAGAAGGCAGAAAAGAAGAGAATTGCCATTGACGAGTTTGGCTTCTTTGCTTTCGCTCTGGCTATTATTCTTGGTATCATCTTAGCAAAGATTAGTATTCCGCTTCCGGGTGGCGGCAAATTTGCTCTTGGAACCTCCGGCGGTCCTTTGCTTGCAGGTCTGGTGCTTGGTCACTTTGGTCATATCGGACCGGTAGACATTAAGCCAAACACTAATATGCTTAAGCACATCAGAGAGTTCGGTCTGGCACTGTTCTTATTAGGTGCAGGATTAGAAGGCGGCGCAGGCTTCGTGGAAGTATTAAAGGAACAGGGCGTGATGTTATTCGTATACGGTGCGCTGATGACTTTGGTTCCGATGTTTGCGGCATACTTCTTTGCGGCAAAGGTATTGAAGCTTTCCGTGTTCAATTCCCTTGGTTCCATTTGCGGCGGTATGACAAGTACGCCTGCTCTTGGTACCTTAATCCGTGTAACAAAGACAGACGACGTGGCAGCAGCTTATGCGGCAACCTATCCGTTTGCACTGATTTTAGTAGTGCTTTGCTGTCAGTTTATAGGTATCCTTTTCTAGTTAAATTTTTAGGCTGTGGAAGACCGGCAAAAGTGCTGGTCTTTTACAGCCGTTTAGTGTATAATGAAACAAAAAAATGGAGGAAGCATCAATGCGTGAAATTAACGTAAGCCAGATTACAGATGTGGTAGAAAAGCTTTGTATCGAAGCAAACCAGCATCTGCCTGAGGATGTAAAGTGTGCAATCAAGAATTGCAGAGCTTGTGAAGATTGGGACATCGCTCAGGGTGTATTAGATAAGATTATTGAAAACTACGAAATCGCAGATTCCCAGTGTGTTCCGATTTGTCAGGACACCGGTATGGCATGTGTATTTCTTGAAATCGGTCAGGACGTTCACCTTGTTGGCGGCAACCTGGCAGAAGCAGTAGACGAAGGTGTTCGTCGTGGTTACGACAAGGGTTACCTTCGTAAGTCCGTAGTAGGTGATCCGGTTCGTCGTGGTAACACCGGAGACAACACACCGGCTATGCTTTACACAGAAATCGTTCCTGGCGACCAGGTAAAGATTACTGTAGGTCCTAAGGGCTTCGGTAGCGAAAATATGAGTGCAATCCGCATGTTTAAGCCATCCGCAGGTCTTCAGGGCATTAAGGATTTCATCCTTGAAACTGTAGAAATTGCAGGTCCTAACCCATGTCCTCCAATGGTAGTGGGCGTTGGTATCGGCGGTACTTTTGATAAGGCAGCTCTTCTTGCAAAGAAGGCTCTTATGAGACCAATCGATTCCTCCCATCCGGATCCATTCTACGCTGACCTTGAAGTAGAAATGTTAGAAAAGATTAATGAGCTTGGTATCGGACCTCAGGGCTTTGGCGGTAAGACCACAGCTATCGGTCTTAACATTGAAACTTTACCAACCCACATTGCAGGTATGCCATGTGCAATCAACATCAACTGCCATGTAACCCGCCACAAATCGGAGGTGATTTAAGATGGATAGACATATTACATTACCTTTAACAGAGGAACTTGCAAAGACTTTAAAGGCCGGTGATTCCGTTTATGTAACCGGTACCATCTATACCTCCCGTGATGCAGGTCACAAGCGTATGTGTGAAGCTCTCGCAAGAGGCGAAGAACTTCCTTTCGACCCAACCGATGCTACCATCTACTATGTAGGACCAACTCCTGCAAAGCCTGGTCAGGTAATCGGTTCCGCAGGCCCAACCACCAGCGGCCGTATGGATGCTTACGCTCCAACCATGATGAGTGTTGGCGCAAGAGGCATGATCGGTAAGGGTGCACGTCTCCCTGAAGTAGTTGACGCTATGAAGAAGTACTCCGGCGTTTACTTCGGTGCCATCGGCGGCGCAGGTGCATTACTTGCTAAGTGTATCAAGAGTGCAGAACTCATTGCTTACGAAGATTTAGGTGCAGAAGCACTCCGTAAGCTTTATGTAGAGGATATGCCACTGGTTGTTATTATTGACAGCGAAGGCAATAACCTCTACGAAGAAGGTAAGGCAGCATATTTAGCTTCGAAGAACAAGTAATGCCAATTCCTTTCTTGTGATGATTTTATAATTTAATATAAGCCCCGGCGCATTTTTATCCTTCCAAAACACGCTTTCGCTCTCATCGAAACGTAGCGGTACTAGGCTCGAAAAGACCTCGCCAAGGACCGACGTTTCTCCAGGGTTTTGTTCGGATAAAAATGCGCCGGGGCTTTTGTTAATTTTATTGAAAGCACAAGAAAGGAAATGGCATGTGCGTTAGAACGGAAGGAAGCCAAGTATGCTGTCTTACCTTTTGAATGTTGTAAGCTAGTGTGGTAAAATTAGTTAGAGAATTTCTTCCCAGTTTAGGAAATGTTTTTGCATTTTTCTGCGATATAATTAAACCGTAAAGTGAATCTGCAGATTACTTTGGAGGACGGAACGATGAGAAAAGATACGTTAGGGCTGATACAGGACGCCATGGATTTTATGGAGGAAAACTTAAAATCGGAGATTGAAATATCGGAGCTTAGCAAGAAGGCAGGTTATTCAGAATACCATTTCTGCCAGTTATTTCAGATGGCAACCGGGTTGTCGGTAAAGAGGTATTTGGTGTGCCGGCGGTTAAAGCATGGGGTGTATGAGATTTCCAAGGGAGCAAAGAAGCAGGAGGTTGCGTTTTTCTACGGCTTTGATACCTACGCAGGGTTTTACAAGGCATTTTACCGGGAATACGGCATGAGCCCGTCGGAGTATCTGAAAGAGTATCGTCCGTCCTTTCCGTACAGAGTGAATTTGTTACAGGAGGGAAAGGTTATGATATCGAAGAAAATTATGGAGAAGCTGCTGGCGCATTGGGGCATGGAACAGAGTCCGGTAAGCAATGTGGTTTATGAGGGCAGCAACAGGGTCAGTGAAAATGAATTTCAGATTGGAGAAGACTTTGTGCTGAAGGTGTCCGGGCTTCCGGGTAGCCTCACGCGGCACATGGAAATTGCGGAAGCGTTGGACAAAGTAGGCCTGCAGGCTTCGGTTCCGGTGGCTTCGGCAGAAGGTGAACTGTTGGTGCAAGAAGGTGATGTATATGCGATTTTATGTCGGAGAATACATGGCACAAAAATAAGTGGCAGGGAAATGTTTGCGGCTTGTGATGTAGATGCGGCTTACCGCTTCGGAACACTGATTGGCAAACTTCATCTGGCTCTTGCCAAATTAGATGCGGGACTTTGTGAAGAGAATCGTCTGCATGATACAATACAAGGATGGGCACTTCCGGCGGCACAGAAGAAAATTAATCTTCCGCAGGAGCTGATTGCAGAATATAAGAATCGTTTTTGCGAAGCATATGACAAGCTGCCAAAGCAGTTGATTCACCGCAACATGAATTTAAGCTATGTTTATCTGAATGGGGATGAAATGGCAGGGGTTACGGATTTTGAATTATCGGAATACTGCATCCGGCTGTTTGATGTTTGTTATGCGGCCACCGGAATTTTGTCGGAGAATTTTGCGGATAATGATGAAGCGATGGAACAGTGGTTAAAGCTGTATCAAAGCATTGTTAAGGGTTATGATGAAGTCATTGGCCTTACGGAAGAAGAAAAGCAGGTTCTTCCATATGTAGTATTTTCTATTCAGCTGATTTGCGTGGCATATTTTGCAGACAAGGAAGAGTTTGCAGAGCTGGCGAAGGTAAATGAAAAGATGCTTACAAGGTTGATGGGATGTAAGAATGAATTAATATTGGTATAGAGGATGTATGAAGTGTGTATTGAATATATACAAAATATAATTATTCTTTATCAATCAACAAAAACATTACAATAATTTAACAAAAATGAGTAGCATATACTTGAAATTTCTTCCGATATACGATAAAATAGCGGAAGTGTGAATATAGAACTTCTGAAGTGCGGGTATATGCTCATAATATGGTTGAGCGTCTCTACAAACCACCATAAATGGTTGTCTACCGGTGTTTTTTTTGTACACCGATAGACAACCTTTTTTGCGTTAAAGGGCTACCACGGCGAATGTATAAAATCTACCAGAATACTGTGGAAGTTTTATCTGCCACATGTTATAATATTAGGACAGAATGGATTAATTTGAACTTTTTTGGACACTCTTTTGGGTATGAGAGGACAAACCAATATGATTTTTGATTTACAAAAAGCGAGTATGTGGAAGAGAATTTCCGCTTTCTTGTTTGATTTTATTTTACTGGTTATTGCAGTGGCAGGGTTTGCATTTTTGCTTTCCACTGTACTTGGATTTGATAAACATAATACGGCGCTGAATGATGCTTACGCAAAGTATGAAGCAGAATACGATGTGGTTTTTGATATTTCCCAGGAAGAATTTATGCATAAATCCGAAGCAGAGCAGCAGGCCTGGAATGAGGCTTATCAGGCGCTGATTAAAGATATGGACGCTATGTACAGTTACAATATGGTAATCAATTTAACGTTGGTTATCAGTACGTTGGCAATTTTATTTGCCTATCTGATTTTAGAATTTTTTGTCCCAATTAAATTCGGAAACGGACAAACACTTGGCAAAAAAATCTTCGGGGTGGCGGTCATGCGTACCGACGGCGTTAGGGTAACGGCACCGCTGTTGTTCATCCGTACCATCCTCGGAAAATTCACCATTGAAACCATGATTCCGGTGTTAATTTGTGTTATGATTTTCTTCAACATGATTGGCATCGTGGGCATGCTTATTTTAGGACTTATTCTGCTGGTGCAGATTATTTTAATGATAACTACACATACTAATTCCTGTATTCATGACGTTCTTGCAAAGACGGTGGCGGTAGACATGCAAAGCCAGCTTATCTTTGAAACAGAAGAAGAACTGATTGCTTACAAGAATAAGGTGCACGCAGAAAAAGTTGCCCGTCAGACCTATTAGGTTTTCTGAGAGAAAACTTAAAATAGAAGGGTGAAAATCAAAAAAAATTACTTAAGTAACGAAAGGGAAATGTAATGAAAGTTGTATTGCAGAATTTGACAAAGGTTTTCCCAAGCCGTAATAAAAAGTCAAACGAAGAAGTTGTGGCAGTAAGCAACTTCAACTTTGAAATTCCGGACGGTAAGTTAATCGGCTTACTTGGTCCATCCGGCTGCGGAAAGAGTACCACACTCTACATGATCAGTGGCTTGCAGAAGCCAACCAGTGGTAAGATTTTCTTTGGCGATGACGATGTAACAGAGTTATCCACAGAAAACAGAGGAATCGGTCTGGTATTCCAGAACTATGCTCTGTATCCACACATGACCGTAAAGCAGAACATTCTCTTCCCACTGCAGAACTTAAAGGGTGCAGACAGACCATCCAAGGAAGAAATGTTAGAGCGTGCTTACCATGCGGCAAAGCTGGTTCAGATTGATGAACTTATGGACCGTAAGCCAAGCGAGCTTTCCGGCGGCCAGCAGCAGCGTGTTGCCATTGCAAGAGCGCTGGTTAAGATGCCTCGCGTACTGTTACTTGACGAGCCTTTGTCCAACCTGGATGCACGTTTAAGATTACAGACAAGAGAAGAAATCAGAAGAATCCAGAAAGAAACCGGTATCACTACCGTATTCGTAACCCACGACCAGG
>JAZNXI010000087.1:0-12716 GCA_045593825.1 Lachnospiraceae bacterium | reverse complement strand
CAGCAGCAAAGAGTCGGTATTGCCAGAGCTTTTGTGGCCAGACCGGATATTGTGTTTGCTGATGAACCGACCGGAAATTTGGACACTAAAACAACCATGGAGGTTATGGAACTTATCCGGGAAATTGCCAGGGACAATCATCAGACCATTGTGATGGTTACTCACGACAGGGGCTTAGCAGGGTATGCCGACCGGATAATTCATATTCTGGACGGTAAAATTCAAAGTATAGAAACTAACAAGGAGGAGACCAATGTTGAAGAAGAAAATGACAGCACTGTTGGCAGTGCTGATGATGGCAATAGCGCTTCTTAGCGTAACCCGTGCTTATGGTGCGGAAACTACCAATCTGAAATTAGAGTACGAGGCATTACAGCTGCTTGAAATGCCGGCGGGAGCTACGGTACATATGGAGGTTGAACTCTCGTTAAAGAAGGGTTACTGTATTGAACCGGTATTCAGCATTGTTCCGGAAAATAATGCACCCCTTAGTTTTTCCAATATAAAAGTAAAAAATAAGGATCTTTATAATCAGTCTGTAATATATGTGGATGAAAACTCCCGCATTGTTTTGGAATTTGATATGAAGGTGGATGAGTTTGCCCAGATTGGAGTATATGATTATGCCATTTCCTATGTTCCGGGCGAAGAGTGGATGCTTCAGGATGAAGAGTTTGTAGAATCCGGAAAGCTTATTATGAGTGTTTCGGTAGTAAATGAAAAAATGGCTCCTCAGATTTCGGTGGTGTCCGGCGCGGAGAGTTATTGTAATGCGGGAGACACAGCCCTGCTTGCATTCACTTTGAGAAATGACGGTGAACTGGAAGCCCTGGGCACGTATGTGTTTGCGGATTACTATGGTTATGATGAACTTCTGACTCCGATTTATACACCTTTAACCCAGAAAATAGGAAATCTGGCGCCGGGGGCAGAGTGCACCGTGGAAATTATGTATAAAGTTTCTCCGGACGCAAAAACCCAGAGGGTGAAGATTCCTCTTTCCATTACCTATAAAACAGCAAACGGCGAGAATGGTTCTTCTGCCAATGCCTTTGTGTATCTGTATATTGAGGGCAAGCCGGAAGCAACTCCGACACCAAGCCGAACACCAACCGCAACCCCTAGTCCCACACCAACACCGGTTCCAAAGACTGCCCTGCTTCTGTTGAATTCCGTAAAGCAGTCTCCGAGTAAGCCGGAGGCGGGAGAAAAATTGACAGTGAGTTTTTACCTGGAAAATGCGGGAACGGCAGACGTAAAAAATGTTAAAGTAATGCCAACCGGTTTATCTTCCACCGGATTTGAGCCGGTAAATTCTGAGCCATACCAGTACATTGAGAAAATCAGGGCGGGTAAAAAGCAGAAAGTGGAACTGACCTTAAAAGCAGGCGAAAATATTCCGGAAGGCTTAAATATGCTGGATGTACAGTATTCCTTTGATGTAGAGGGCGAGTATGGTACTACCACAGAAACAGAGCATGTTACCCTGTATATTCTTAACGTACAGAATCCGGAAGAAAGCGAACTTGTTATCAGCCGTCCAAAACTGATGGTAAGTGATTTCTATACCGATGCAGAAGAGGTAAAGGCAGGAAGTGTCTTTGATTTTACCTTTGAAATCATGAACACCAATGACAGTATTGATGCCAAGAATATTAAGGTGACTGTAAGTGGTGCCTCCAATGCGTTTTCTGTAACATCAGGTGGTAACAGCTTTTTCGTAAATGAAATTAAGGCGCAGGAGAAAGCTCCGATTACCATCAACTTAAAGGCCAGTGCGGCGGTAACCACGGGAGCATATCCAATCCAGATTAAAATCGAATATGAATATGAAGGCATGGTAGCAACATCTTCCTACAGCGGAGAGGTTGTGGAAGAAGAGATTCTTCTTCAGGTAAAGGAAAATCTTCGTCCGTCTGTGGAAAATATTTTCCTGGGATGGGGTGAGAGTCCGATTGTCAATCAGCCGATTACCATGAGCTTTGAGTTTTATAACATGGGTAAGTCCATGTTAAATAATACTTACGTTACCATTGAGGGTGACTTTATGCTGGCAAACGGCAGTAACTCCTATTATATCGGTAATATTTCCGCCGGTATGCCGGAATATATTGAGTTCGATGTAATTCCTTTGCTGGAAGGAGACGCTGTCGGAAAAATGATTATCCACATGGAAGACTCCAATGGCGATGAAGTTACCATGGAGAAGGAGTTTAACTCCTATGTTGTGAGTGAAATGATGTGGGATGACCCGGGAATGTGGGATCCGGGCTATATGGATCCGGGTTACGTGGACCCTTCTTTACCGGTAGATGGTAATGAAGTGGAAGAACCGATTCTTACGTTATGGCTGTTTCTTTGTATCCAGGGTGCAATTCTCGTAATTTTTATTCCGGTAACCAGAGCAATCCGTCTGGCTGCATACCGCAATAAAATTAAGCGGGAAGATGCCATTTAATAAGGAGGACGCAGTATGAATATAAATGAACTTCTTTCTAACTGGTTCTTTGTGGGAGGTGTTAGCGGTGGCATGTTGCTGCTCTCCGTTATCATCGGTTTACTTCTGGCAAAGAGTAAGATAAAAAAAGGATTTGATGTTTATGAGGATTAGCGACTTATTCAAAATGGGTCTCAGAAATCTTTCCAGAAGAAAGGCGAGAACCGGTTTGACAGTCCTTGGTGTAATCATCGGAACCATATCCATCGTTATCATGGTTTCCATCGGTATCGGAATGAACAACAGCTTTGATAAGCAGTTTATGGAAAACGGTGCTATGACGGTTATCCGTATCGAAAAATACGGAAGTATTATAGATGACGACGGCAACTGGCTGGGCAGCAAAGAACAGGTATTGGATGACAATCTTGTGGAGATGGTGCGGCAGGTGGAACATGTAAATGCGGTGGCTCCGGTGTTAGATACCGGTGCAAAACTGACCTCGGGAAAATACGAGTCGTATATTAGTCTTCGGGCCATCGGACATGAGGCTTTTGCGGAATTTGGTTATCCGACCCTTTCGTCCGGTGCATATCCAACGGCAGAAAATAACAAATCCGTGGTTATTCCGGGCTATATTTTGGAAAACTATTTCTATAATCCAAGCTCCAGAAATTATGAAACCAAAGCAATTGACCCGGCGAAGGACAAAATCACGTTTAAGTTTGATGAGTGGCGCTATACACAAAACGAACGTAAAAAAGCATTTGCTCTGGAGTTGACGGACATTGCCGTTATGGAAGAGTCGGATAACTGGGAATTTAATTCCTATGTGTATTTTGACATGGACTATTTCAAAGAAATATACACCAAGTATGCCAATACGTTAAAATTGGAAGACCGTAAAAAGGCAATGGCAGAACTGCAAAGCTACAGTTTTATTATGATAAACGTGGATAATATAAAGAATGTTACCCAGGTACAGGAGGATATTGAGGAACTGGGCTATGTAACCTATAGCGAAATGCAGTATCTGGAACCTTTGCAGCAGACCTCCGACATGCTGCAGATGGTGTTGGGTGCCATCGGTGCTCTTGCCATGCTGGTTTCCGCCATTAATATTGCCAATACCATGGTTATGTCCATTTATGAGCGTACCCGGGAAATTGGTATTATGAAGGTGCTTGGATGTCTGGTAAAGGATATTAAAAAGCTGTTTTTATTTGAGGCGGCCATGATTGGTCTGCTGGGAGGTGTTGTTGGCATTGCTCTCAGCTACCTGGCTTCCTTTGCCATAAATAAGTATGGAGGTCCTTTGTTTGAAACGCTGATGCAGAGTAGCGGTGTATATGATGTGGGCGATGCCAAGTTCTCGGTAATTCCGTTCTGGCTTCCGTTTTTGGCTGCAGGCTTTGCTATGTTAATCGGCGTACTTGCAGGTTATTTTCCGGCAAGGCGTGCCACAAAAATCAGTGCTATTGAGGCTATGAAGACCGACAGTTAAGGAAAATATGAAGAAAAATGATGTTATTTTAATAGGAGCTTTGCTTGGAATTACAGCAGTGCTGTTTTTAGCAATGTTCTTTATAAAAAGGAATACGGTAAACGGAGAAGCAGTTGTGCTAATTGAAGGGGAAGAATATGCAAGATACCCTTTGGATGAGAATCGTGTAGTAGAACTTCCCGGACTGCTGGGCAATAATGTGCTTACCATTGAAGATGGCAGTGCGTATATGTCATCGGCAGTCTGTCCCGACAAAATCTGTATGGGTTTTGGAAAAATTCATTATAATACAGAGATGATTGTATGCCGTCCGGGCAGCATTGTAGTCATTATAGAAAATGGCGATGCGCCGGAGTTGGACGCGGTCGGACAGTAATGGAAAGGGGAACCTATGAAATCAAAACAGATTGCATTGTTTGGAATGTTGATAGCACTGGCTTTTATTTTCAGCTACATTGAACATCTGATTCCGTTGCCCCTGCCAACCGGAGTTAAGCTTGGGGCGGCCAATATTGTGATTTTATGTGCCCTCTATTTTCTTGGATGGAAGGAGGCAATGGTGATTTCCGGAGTGAGAATACTTTTGTCCGGTTTTGCCTTTGGTATCAGCACAGTGCCTTACAGTTTGGCAGGCGGAGTGTTCAGTTTATTGATTATGATGCTTCTGAAAAAAAGTAACCGGTTCGGAGTGGCCGGAGTCAGTGTGGCGGGAAGTGTCTGTCATAATATCGGACAAACCTTGGTGGCCATGATACTTCTGGGAAATAAAACGGCATATTATTTTCCTGTATTGCTTCTTTCGGGAATGATTGCAGGTGTGCTGATAGGGCTGGTTTCCGGAATTGTTTTAGAAAAACTGAAAAAGAATATCGGATAAGAAACAAAAAAGCACGCCTAAGCGTGCTTTTTTTGCATTATATGCCGTAGGAAAATATGCTGAGGAGCAGCAATATTTAATAAGATTGGTATTCCGGTGTAACAATAAATTTGCATACAGCAGAAACTCCGCTGTGAGTTGTTACTTTGATATATGCTTCTCCGAAACCGATAGCGGTAACCAGACCATAATTATCTACCACAAGTATGGAAGTATCCAGGGAGGTGTAAGTCACCCCGTCTGTGCTGAACCATGGGAAAATAAGTGGCTGCAACCGGAATGTTTCCATGAAATCAAGGGAACGTTCACTTACATTTAAGTAAATGGAAGTTGCAGGAATAATTTCCGGATAGATAACATGGGTGACGCTGTTGCCCCGATAGTCTGTCATGTAAAATGTAATAGCTTTTACATCCGGAGAAAAATATAAGGTATGCTGCTTTTCTGCCGGATATAGTTGTTCGCCGGCAAATAGAAATGCACTGCTGTCAAATTCTCCGGCCAGATATTTGATGGTTTTTACACCGCTGTCCGCATCGGAGGCAGAGAACTCAACGGTAATGTATCCATAGTTTGCTGCAACCTGATAAGAAACGGTAAAATCCGGTGCCAGAGTATCGTCTTCGATGTAGGTATTATATATATGGTAGTTACCGGCATAATCCTCTACATAGAAGGTATAATAGCCCGCCTTAGTGAGATACAGTGTATCATCAAAGAGAGCAGTGCCATTGTCTACGGTAAAATAATCTGCAGGTCTGGAACCGTAGGCATAGCGGATTTTGCGGATGCCGGAGCCGCCTACGTCATAAGCGTCGATGTGTACGCAGATGTTTTCTTTTTCGTAGGTGGTTTCTAAAAGAAGAAACGGTTCTTCTGTGTCTGCGGTAATATCAATCAGGGAACGGATGGCAGCTGCCGCGTCCGGAATGCCCGGATTGATAAGGTAGCCGTCTAATGTATCGAGCGGCATCATTGTGTTAATAATAAGCTCTTTTACCTGAGCAGGATAAATGTTTTCGTGATAAGCATAAATCATGGCTGCAAGCCCGGTAACATGAGGGGCTGCCATGGAAGTACCGTTGGAATATCCGTAGGTGCCGACTAAGGTGCTGAAAATTTCTTCGCCGGGAGCTGCAATATCTACCGTGGAAACTCCGTAATTGGAGGAGGCATCCAGATATCCGTCAGCATTGATGTAGCCTACGGAAATTAAATTCGGTAAACGCAGGCTGGCAGGAAACACCGGGGTACTGTTATTGTTTAATCCGTTGTTGCCGGCGGCCGTAACAAACAGCATGGAAGACTCTCGGATGGTAAGTTCCAGAGACTGGCTGTAATTGATGGTGCCCCAGCTTAAGTTACAGATGTCGGCTCCCATGGCTTCTGCATACTGAATAGCCTTGATGGCGCTGGATACAGAGCCGGAGGAAGAGGTTCCGCCATGAATTTTTAAGGACATGATTTGTACATTAACATTGGATGCAACACCGGAGAGACCGATACCGTTACCGGCTGTTGCGGCAATGATGCCGGCAATATGGGTTCCGTGGTTGTCGTTATCGTCCGGGTCTGCGGTATAACCGTTTGCTGTTTCGGTGTAGTGACATATGGTTGCATCATTGTTGAAAAAATCCCAGCCGTGAATATCGTCGATGTAGCCGTTGCCGTCGTCATCTATGCCGTTATCGGGAATTTCATTTGGGTTAGTCCACATTTGGTCTTTTAAATCGGGATGACGATAGTCAACGCCGGTGTCGATGATAGCAATGATAACGGTGCGTGTTTCTTCTTTTGCAAGAGGATATGTTTCCCAGGCATCCCAGATGTTCATGTCAATATCCGGAGTGGAATAATGGGTTACAGGAAATGTACCGTAATAATGGGTAAAGTAGCCGGTATTATCATAAGCCCACAAAGCGTCGTTAAACGGGTCATTTGGACGTTGGAAGATAGGCCCGGTCACCTCCGGAGTAACCGTCGGAGGTACGGTTGAAGTAACTGACGGAATGTCGGTTTCTTCGGCATAGGCTGTAATTGTGCCACTGAATATAAGCAAGGTCAAAAGTATGACCGGAATTATTTTTTTCTTATATGTTTTATTCTTGTTATACATAAAAAATCCTCTGTTAACAATAATTATTATACAGCAGTCCGCAGTAGATGGATGAAATATACGGATTTAGTGTTTTTTTTGCGGTAATATTTGGATAAGTAACTACCGTTTTGTTCAGATATTCCATTGGATTCAAGGAAATATCCGAAAGTTTTTTTACCAAAGTGTCGGAGAATTTGCTTTCGTCAGAGAAGAGGCGCTCTAAAGAACCGTTACCTGCGGCAATATTCATTTTCTTTTCGTCAATGGTAATAGTGCCGGTTTTGGAAACGGTCAAACCGCATGGTTCCAGTTCGGCGGAAAACTGCCGGACGGTGGCTCCAAGCTCATAGAGCAGCTTTTTTGCCCGGTGATTATCCGGCTGTTTGTTTTGCACAAAATCAAAAACGGAATTGTATTTATCGATAAAGGCATGGAGTTTTTCTGCAATAGGCTCCTGATTGGTTACCTTATCGATGGTAACTGCTGATTTTGTAGTGTTATTAATAGAAAGCGTAAGGGCATTGGCATATAAGTAGGAACGGCCCCGGACTTCTTTATGATTTCCGTTGATGGTAAAATGGGTATTTACCGGTGCTTCTGTAATTTGGTCTAAACCAAAGTGGGTAATAATACCATGAGAGGCATCCTCCGGGAAACGTACGTCGGCAGGACGGAAGGAAGATTCTCCGTCGGAGGAGCCGGCAGTAATGGCGATTAAATCCAAACGGGATTCTCCGGTTTCCGGTTCCTGTACAATGCGGGTACGCAGACCGATAGAAGTTTTATTAATGAAGTCAGCCAGCTTTTTTTGCAGCTCCAGATTGGTGGAACCGCCCGTAACGTTAAACTGGAAGGAATATAAATTTTCTTCGATGCCGATGGTGAAGTTGTACTGACCGCTGACCAGTGCAGCTTCGTTTGCAGGTACAAAATACCCATGGTTCTCCTGTGGAGAAGATAAGGAAGATACCTCTATAGAAAGAGGAAGGTCTTCATCGGACAGGGAGGAACCTTCTAAAACGGACACATCAACATCTTCCGGACGATCAGAAACCAGAATACGGTTTTTGAATACGGAAGAACCATCGTCGGTATTTAATTCCTTTACCATGGATGACAGGGAAAGCGCCGCATTTTTGATTCCCAGTGTGTATTCCTGGGCAGAC
Source organism: Lachnospiraceae bacterium (assembly GCA_045593825.1). Classification (GTDB taxonomy): domain Bacteria; phylum Bacillota; class Clostridia; order Lachnospirales; family Lachnospiraceae; genus SIG299. The sequence goes on along the minus strand of JAZNXI010000087.1, from coordinate 4,634 downwards.
TCGTCAAAAGTGACTTTGTAGAGCGGTTGTTCGGATGTAAGGCGCATAATATCCCTGTAAACGTTTTGCAACTCTGATTTTTTGTGAGTGTCAAAACGGTTTGGGCGCATCATAATAAGGCCTTGCATTAAATGATTATAGACACTGAGTAATGGCATATACGGGACCTCCTTTCCCAAAAATCAATGCACATTAGGAAATGCTTCGTTCCATCGAGGCATTTGTACTTATTATTAATAGGGATACAACCCCACTATCTAGCCTGATTATAGCACGGTTTTGCTATATGCGCAAGAAAAAAAGTAAAAAACTATTGACGTGGCTTGAAATGTGTGATATAGTTAAACGGCTATGGAAGTAGTCTTTTTTTTATGCCTAAAAAAATAATAACGGAGGTGGAAGGTCGTGCGAGTTAAGATTACATTGGCATGTACAGAATGCAAGCAGCGCAATTACAACATGACAAAGGAAAAGAAGAACCATCCAGACAGAATGGAAACCAAGAAGTACTGCAGATACTGTAAGGCACACACATTACACAAGGAAACAAAGTAGTTAGTCGTTAAGAGTAGGAAGGAAAGTGAAAAGATGGGAGATGCTGCAAACGAAAAGGCTCCAAAGACTCCTGTAGTCAAGAGCTGGTTTAAGGGCTTAAAGGCAGAGTTCAAAAAGATTATCTGGCCGGACAAGAAGTCCCTTGGTAAGCAGACATTAGCAGTCATTGTTATCACCGCAGTTCTGAGTGTGATTATTGCATTACTTGACGCAGTAGTAAAGTTTGGTATTAACGTAATCATCTAAGAATAACGGTGGAGGTAGTATAATGGCAGATGCTAATTGGTACGTTGTACATACCTATTCCGGGTATGAAAACAAGGTAAAAGCCAACATCGAGAAGACGATCGAAAACAGAAAGCTTCAGGACCAGATTTTAGAGGTTTCCGTTCCGCTTGAAACTGCTTACGAAATTAAGAACGGTATTAAGAAACAGGTTCAAAGAAAACTGTTCCCGGGTTATGTTCTTATCCATATGGAAATGAACGATGAAACCTGGTACGTTGTCCGCAACACCAGAGGTGTTACCGGATTCGTTGGGCCGGGCTCCAAGCCGGTTCCTTTAACCGAAGCAGAAATGAAGAACATGGGCCTTACAAAAGAGGCTGAAGTTGAAGTTGACTTTGCTGTGGGTGATTCCGCAGTTATCGTGTCCGGTCCGTTTGAGGGTGCTCAGGGCATCATCAGTGCAATTAACATGCACAAGCAGAGCGTGACAGTCAACATCGAAATGTTAGGTCGCGAAACCCCTGTAGAAATTAATTTCACAGAGGTAAGAGTAGAACAATTTTAAGTTTGATGACTGCAAAATGCAGTCCGTGGGAGGAATTGAACCATTAGGTTCTGCACTCCGATAACACCACATTTTAGGAGGTATGCTATCATGGCAAAGAAAGTTACAGGTTATATTAAGTTACAGATCCCTGCTGCAAAGGCAACCCCGGCTCCTCCGGTAGGTCCTGCACTTGGTCAGCACGGTGTAAACATTCCTCAGTTTACAAAGGAATTCAACGCAAGAACAGCAGACCAGGAAGGTATGATCATTCCTGTTGTTATTACTGTTTACCAGGATAAGAGCTTTACATTTATTACAAAGACTCCTCCTGCTGCAGTACTTTTAAAGAAGGCATGTAACCTCAAGTCCGGTTCCGGAGCACCTAACAAGAACAAGGTGGCTACTATCAAGAGATCCGAAGTTGAAAAGATTGCTGAATTAAAGATGAAGGATTTAAATGCTGCATCTTTAGAAGCAGCTACAAGCATGATTGCAGGTACTGCAAGAAGCATGGGTATTGTTGTTGAAGATTAGTTTTTAAATATGTGGGAGGAAACAACCATTCCGCAATTACCACTAGGAGGTTAATGAAATGAAAAGAGGAAAGAAATATAATGAATCCGCTAAGTTAATCGACAGAAGCGTACAGTACGACGCTAACGATGCTATTAGCTTAGTTAAGAAAGCCGCAGTTGCAAAGTTCGACGAAACAATTGAAGCTCATATCAGACTTGGTGTAGATGGTCGTCATGCAGACCAGCAGGTACGTGGTGCAGTAGTTCTGCCACACGGTACAGGTAAGACTGTTAGAGTTTTAGTATTTGCTAAGGGTGATAAGGTTAATGAAGCTGAAGCAGCCGGTGCAGATTTCGTTGGCGGCGATGAACTCATCCCTAAGATTCAGGGTGGATGGTTCGACTTTGATGTAGTTGTTGCTACTCCGGACATGATGGGTGTAGTTGGTCGTCTCGGTAGAGTTCTCGGACCAAAGGGCTTAATGCCAAACCCTAAGGCTGGTACTGTAACTATGGATGTTACAAAGGCAGTTAACGACATCAAGGCAGGTAAGATTGAGTACAGACTGGATAAGACAAACATTATCCACTGTCCTGTTGGTAAGGCTTCTTTCACTGAAGAACAGCTCGCAGACAACTTCCAGACTCTGATGGGTGCAATCATTAAGGCTAAGCCAGCTTCCGCAAAGGGTACTTATTTAAAGAGCGTAACACTCGCTTCCACAATGGGTCCTGGCGTGAAGGTTAACGCTGCTAAGTTAGGCTAATTCCTGACATTTAGGCTGAATTCGGAAGGCTTTGGTGTTTAGGCCATCAAAACCGGAAGAAAGCTATTAAAAAGTGATTGACAAAAATATAATTTTATGTTATGCTATCAAGCGTGCTGTGGAAACACAGTACGCTTGGCTGCAGAAATGCAGCTATATAGACCGAAGACAGCAGGTACGGGTTCCCGTGTAAGCAAAGCGCCTGCCGAGGGATAAAAGTTAAGTTTGAATCTATTCGACTGCTTAAATCCATTCGGTTTAAAGCAGTTCTTTTTGTTTATAGAACCGCTTTGTAAAAATTTTATAAGGAGGTAATTAACATGGCAAAGGTAGAAATCAAGGCTCCTATCATTGACGAGATTAAGGGCTATGTGGAAAAGGCTTCCGCTGCAGTTCTTGTTGACTATCGTGGTCTCACAGTAGAAGAAGATACAAGACTTCGTAAGGCACTTCGTGAAGCTGGTGTTGTGTACAAGGTATACAAGAACACATACTTAAAGCGTGCATTTGAAGGAACTGACTTCGCACAGCTTAATGGTGAGCTTGAAGGTCCTACAGCAATTGCATTCGGTATCGACGATGCAACTGCTCCTGCAAGAGTAATCGCTGAGTTCGCAAAGAAGGCTCCTAAGTTAGAGTTCAAGGCAGGCGTTGTAGAAGGTGTTTACTACGATGTTAAGGGTATCGAAAAGATCGCTCTTATCCCATCCAGAGAAACTCTCATTTCCAAGTTACTGGGCAGCTTACAGTCCCCAGTTGCAAACATGGCACGTGTTCTCAAGCAGATTGCAGAGAAGAACGGCGAAGCAGCTTAATTACAAAGTTGCATAACACTGTAAGAAACAAACAAAATGAAACAATTGCGGCATAGCCGCAGCAAATAGTAAAATTTTAATGGAGGTAAATTAAAATGACAACACAGGAATTTATCGATGCTATCAAGAGCATGACAGTTTTAGAGTTAAATGATTTAGTAAAGGCATGTGAAGAAGAATTTGGCGTATCCGCAGCAGCAGGTGTAGTAGTTGCAGCAGCAGGCCCAGCAGCAGAAGCAGCTGAAGAAAAGACTGAGTTCGACGTTGAATTAACAGAGGCAGGTCCTAACAAGATTAAGGTTATCAAGGTTGTTCGTGAAATCACAGGTCTTGGCTTAGGTGAAGCTAAGGCAGCTGTAGAAGCAGCTCCAAAGGTATTAAAGGAAGCTGTTTCCAAGGCAGAAGCTGATGATATCAAGGCTAAGCTTGAAGCTGAAGGCGCTAAGGTTACTCTTAAGTAAGAAAATCTTTTATAGCGAAAATTCCGGGAACCCCGTTTCATATGAAGCGGGGTTCTTTTTTTGTAAAAATATATTGATTTCTGAACAAAACCATGTATAATTATCTTGTTTACTGTTTTATTGCAGTAAAGCGTCGATTTGTAGAAATACCGGGAATCAATCCCCCGAGGAAAAGGAGGAAATCTTACTATGGAACGTAAGAAATTGATTGAATTTCGTAATATCACGAAAAGCTTTGATAAGCAGATTACCTTAAAGGGTATCAATTTAGACATTTATGAAAACGAATTTGTGACTTTGCTGGGTCCTTCCGGATGCGGTAAAACCACATTACTTCGAATTCTCGGTGGATTTTTAGAGGCAGACGAGGGTAATATTATCTTCAACGGTGAGGAAATCAGCAATAAGCCGCCGTACGAGCGTGAATTGAACACCGTGTTCCAGAAGTATGCCCTGTTCCCGCATTTAAGTGTATATGAAAACATTGCCTTCGGTCTGAAGCTTAAGAAAATGAGTAAGGACGTTATTGAGCAGAAGGTTATGAAGATGTTAAAACTCATCGGTTTGGAGGGTTATGAAAACAAGAATACCACCCTGCTTTCCGGTGGCCAGCAGCAGCGAGTTGCCATTGCAAGAGCCCTTGTTAATGAACCTAAGGTGCTGCTTCTTGATGAGCCTTTAGCTGCCCTTGACTTAAAGCTTCGTAAGGAGATGCAGTACGAGTTAAAGCGTATCCAGCAGGAGGT
>JAZNXI010000086.1:0-48222 GCA_045593825.1 Lachnospiraceae bacterium | reverse complement strand
CGTCGCCTGCCTGGGTCTCAATAATTGGCAGAGCAGTTAAGGAACCACCGCCAAGAGCGTCAGACAGTCTTGCCGCACGCTCCAATAATCTGGAGTGCAGGTAGAATACGTCACCAGGGAACGCTTCACGTCCAGGTGGTCTCTTTAATAACAGGGACAGGGTACGGTAAGCCGCTGCGTGCTTACTTAAGTCATCGTATACAATTAAAACGTCCTGTCCGTTTTCCATCCACTCTTCACCGATGGCACAACCGGAATAAGGAGCAATGTACTGTAATGGTGCAAGCTCGGAAGCGGTTGCCGCAACGATGGTGGTGTAATCCATAGCGCCGTACTCTTCTAAGGTGCCCACGATAGAAGCCACGGTAGACTGCTTCTGACCGATGGCAACGTAGATACACTTAACGTTCTGGCCCTTCTGGTTAATGATGGTGTCAATAGCGATGGCTGTTTTACCGGTCTGTCTGTCGCCGATAATAAGCTCACGCTGTCCACGTCCGATTGGTACCATGGAGTCGATAGCCTTGATACCTGTCTGAAGTGGGGTATTAACGGATTTTCTTGCAATTACGCCGGATGCTACTCGCTCAATCTGGCGGAATTTTGTTGTTTCGATTGGTCCCTTGCCGTCGATAGGCTGGCCAAGGGCATTTACTACACGTCCCAGCATGGCATCGCCAACCGGAACCTCTACTACTCGTCCTGTGGTCTTTACGGTGTCGCCTTCGCTGATGCTCTTGCTGTCACCGAGAAGTACCGCACCTACGTTATCTTCTTCCAGATTCAGTACCATGCCGTATACCTCGCCAGGGAACTCTAAAAGTTCACCCTGCATGGCCTTTTCCAGACCGTGGATACGTGCGATACCGTCTGCAACCTGGATTACTGTACCAACATCAGATACCTCTAACTTTGTACTGTAATTTTTAATCTGTTCTTTGATTACCGAACTGATTTCTTCAGGTCTTAAATTCAAGATATAAGCACCTTCCTTCTGAATTTACTTTTCTTACGAAAGAGATACCTTCCGTAAATTCTTCGTCATATTGTCGAGCTTGGTACGGATGCTGGAGTCCACGACCCTGTCACCGATACGGATTACCATGCCGCCGATTAAGGAAGCATCTACGCTGTAATCCACCTCAAAGCTTTCATATGACGTCTGCTGTAATAATTTTTCTTCTACCCGCTTTTTCTGGTCGGCAGATAATTCTACCGCGGAAACCACACGGGCAACTCCAATCTTTTTATACTCACGAACCTTTGCCCGGAAATAGTTTAAAATCTTTTCTATTTCGGCACCTCGATCCTTTTGGGTGATAATCACAAGGAAACCCACGATATCGTCAGAAAAACGTCCTTTGAAGATGTTTTCGATGACGGAAACCTTTTCTTCCTTGCTGATTTTCGGGTGATTTAAAAGCTTTAAAAGCTCCGGATTTTCAGCAAAGGCCTGTGCAAGCAAATCAACCTGCTCTGCCATGGAGTCCAGTTCGTTCTGTTCCAATGCCAGTTCAAACAGGGCGTCTCCATAGGATCCTTCTATTAATTTTGCCATGTATCCTCACCCATTTCATTCAATGCTTCGTCAATCAGCTTTGCCTGGGCAGCATCATCTAAAGAGCCGGCAACAAATTTGCCTGCCAGTTCTCTTGCCACGCCAATCATTTCCTGCTTGACTTCGTCTTTGACCTTACTCTTTTCCAGTTCGATTTCTCTCTCTGCACGTTGCATTACTCTGGCAGCTTCTTCCTTTGCCTCTGCCACGATTTCGTTTTCGCGGGCAAGGGCTTTCTTTCTGCCTTCGCTAAGAATAGCGTCTACATCCTTATCTGCTGCGGCAAGCTTAGCATAATACTCTGTTTTCATCTTATTTGCTTCTGCCATGTCGCGAGCCGCTGTTTCCATTTCCTCTTTGATTTTGTCCTGACGCTTTTTCATCAGTTCCCTTGCAGGATTGAACAACAAAAAGGACATTAAGAAAAACAGGAAACCTACTGCTAACGCAAGAATGACTGCATCTGCGATTAACTGTGCATCGAGTCCGAAAATACGGTTGGATACTCCTAATACCATATTACTCAAGATTCGGCCTCCTTCTACAATTTATTTTTTATCCAATCTTAAATAAATGGATTTGCGAATAACAGAATAATAGCTACCGCGAAACCGTAAAGACCTGTTGTTTCGGCAACGGCCTGACCAAGTAACATGGTAGACATGATGTTACCCTTTGCACCAGGGTTACGGCCTACTGCTGCTGCACCGTGACCTGCTGCGATACCCTGACCGATACCAGGACCTACACCGGCGATCATTGCGATACCTGCGCCAATAGCAGACATACCTTTAATAAAAGCTTCACTAGTAATTCCTTCTAACATATAATTTCCTCCATTCCACCGCTATTTGCGGCATTCTTCTTTTTGTGCAGCCAAAGTGCCATGACTTTGATTGCGGCGATTTAAATCGCTTTGCCTAATGTTTTTTAGGCTTCCTCTTCTCCAAAGCATTGAGAAATAAATACCATGGTCAGCATACAGAATACATATGACTGAATTGCGCCGGAGAACACGTCAAAGTATGCGTGTAATCCGCCGAAAATCGGCCAGATGAAAAACTGCAGCAGTTTTGGAAGCAAACCGTATAACAGACCCATCATTACAGTTCCGGATAAAATATTACCGAACAAACGTAAGGACATGGACATTGGTGTTGCAATTTCACCGATGATGTTAATCGGAGTTAACAAAACCGGCTGGAACAGCTTGGTAACGTGTCCTGCTTTTTCGTACTTGAAACCATTGTAGTGAATCAGTACAAATGTAATCAGGGCAAGGCCAAGGGTAACACCATAGTCTGCAGTCGGCGGTCTGAGTCCGAACAAACCGGACAAGTTGGCTACGATAAGAAACGCAAATAAAGTTCCGATATAGTTGGAAAACTTTGAATAATGCTTTTCTCCCATATTATTTCTTGTCAGGCCGTCCACCAGTTCTACCAGGTACTCAATGATATTGAGGAACGTTCCCGGCACTTCGTTTGGATCTGCCTTTTTAATGGCACGGTTAGCAAACAATGCTAAAATTGTAAGCGTCAGTACCACCAGCAGCAAACTCACGTGCGTGTTGGTAATCCATAGTTCCTGTCCGAATACTTCATACTTGAACAAGCCGTCCACACCGAAGGTTATCTTCGAGTCGGAAGCTGCCAGTATGCCCATTCGAAAGACACTCCCTGGTCCCACTTTCTCACCTTCCTTTGTTTATAAAATTTTGTAAAACCTTATGGGTTAACGGCTGTAAATAAGCCGAAAACTTCAAACTTAATACTCCAAGGGCCACACCGATAACGGAAATCCACTGTGGAAGCAGCAGAGCTGCCGCCAAAGCCGCCACCATGAGCAAAAGCCGCAGGAAGGTTCCCTTCTGCATTTTTTTTGTAGCATTCTCCGCATCATATAACATGGCCTGTTCCAGAGAATGATGCATGTGGGCACTCATTACTCCGGCAATGATACATCCAAGCAAAATTCCCAGTGTATAGGCTATCCTGTTGGACACAAAAATATTTCCGATTAAGAAAAGAATTCCGCACAACACCACTCCGATGATAAGTTCGTACAACGTCTGTTTTGTTTCCTGCATAATAGAACCTCCAAATAATTACGATTAGTCTTCTTTTTTTTCGGTTGTACTTTCCCTTTGTTCTCTTCTTTGTTTGTTGCGTTCCCCGGCTTTTTTTAAATTTTCAATATAAGCCAGTTCATCATCTTCTCTTTTTTTGTCTTTTGCATAAAAACTTTTAGTCAGATGATAGACATTACGCACCGCTGCCCCCATGCCGAGGAACAGAAAAACCGGCACAAAAAGCTTTGAATCTAACCACTCGTTTAACTTAATTCCGAAGAACAGACATAAGAAAATCGGAACCAGCATAGACAGGCTGATTTGGGATATCATCATTAAACTTCTTGCAACTGCGCCATTTTTCCCCATTATCTATTCTCCTTATACTAAACATTTCTATTTTACCACACTTTTACCCTAAAAGATAGCCTTTTTTGCCATTTTTCTTCGTTAATTCTTTAACGTAGAAAACCAACATTTTCCGTGACAAAGATCAGTTTCCGTGTTATACTAAAAGATACCATATTTGCAAAAATTCGAAAGGATTTTAATCATGAAAATAATTATTGTGGGCTGCGGCAAAGTGGGTTACGCCCTGTGCCAGCAGTTAAATGACGAAGGACACGACATCACCCTGATAGACAAAAACGTAGACCGTCTTCAGCCGGTGGTGGATAATTTAGACATTCAGGTTATGACAGGCAACGGCACCAGCTTTCTTGTACAGCAGGAAGCCGGTATCGAAAACACCGACCTGCTCATTGCCGTTACCAACGAAGATGAAATCAACTTAATCACCTGCCTCATTGCAAAAAAGGCCGGCAACAACTGCCGTACCATTGCCAGAGTCAGAAATCCGCAGTATTTCAACGAAATCGACTATTTAAAGGCTGCCATCGGCATCTCCTCCAGCATCAATCCGGAGTATGCGGCCGCCCATGAAATTGCCCGCCTCATTCAGGTGCCGGATGCCATCGACATCGACTCCTTTGCCAGGGGCCGTGTAGATTTGCTTCGCATTGCCATCCCGGAAAATTCCCCCTATGACAACATGAAGGTGTTTGAATTTTCCAAGAAATTTAACCACGAAGTATTAATCTGCATTTTAGAGCATGAACATGAAATCAGCATTCCAAATGGTAGCAGCGTTCTTCATGCCGGTGACACCATCTCCGTTATTATGCCAAGAAAGAAAATTACAGGCTTTTGTAATGCCTTGCAGATGTCTGCAGTCCGCGACATAAAAAACGTTATGATTGCCGGCGGCGGCACTACTGCCTATTATCTGGCAGAAATTTTGGAAAAATCCGGTATTGAAGTGAAAATTATAGAAAAGAACAAGGAGCGCAGCCGTTTTTTAAGTCTTGCCCTGCCAAAAGCTTTAATCCTTAACGCGGATGCCACCGTCCACGAAAACCTATTGGAAGAAGGTCTTCCGCAAATGGATGCCTTTGTTTCCCTCACCACTCAGGACGAAACCAACATCTTCCTCTCCTTATATGCGGATAAGGTGGCGCCAAAATGCAAAAAAATAACTAAAATCAGCAAAATGGCCCGGGACGAAATTATCGAAGAGCTCCCTATCGGCAGTATTATTTCCGCAAGAAATACTACCACGGAATATATTTTAAAATATGTACGTTCCTTAACCGGCAGCTACGGTAGCGACGTAGAATCCCTATACCGTCTGATGGACAATCATGTAGAGGCATTAGAATTCCATGTAAGAGAACACTGCCCTGTTGTCGGCAAACCTTTATTGGACCTGCAACTGAAAACTAATCTGCTTGTCTGCTGTATTGTCCGCGGAAAACAAATTATTACTCCATCCGGCCGTGATACCATCGAATTGGGAGATACGGTTATTGTTGTTACCACAAACAAAGGCTTGCAAAACATTTCTGACATTTTAGCCGGTTAAAAGGGGACATAACTATGAATTATTCAATTATAATAAATATTCTCGGTTGGGTACTGAGCCTGCAGGGAGTCTTTATGTTACCGCCATGTCTGGTAGGCATTATTTATAAAGAATATCACGACGCACTGGTTTATTTTGCTATCGGCGTCTGTTGCGCTCTTGTAGGAACCGCATTGCGTAAAATTAAAGTAAAAAGCAGTACCTTCTATGCAAAAGAAGGCTTTGTTGCGGTTTCGCTAAGCTGGATAATACTTAGTATGACCGGTGCCATTCCTTTCGTATTAAACGGAGATATCCCTTCCTACGTGGATGCCCTTTTTGAAATTATTTCCGGTTATACTACTACCGGCTCCAGCATCCTGACCAATGTAGAAAGTCTGTCCCACGCCAATAATTTCTTCCGGTGCTTTAGTCACTGGATTGGAGGCATGGGTGTACTTGTATTCATGCTTGCTATCCTTCCAATGACCGGTGGCTCCACCTTAAACCTGCTTAAAGCGGAATCCACAGGACCATCCGTTGGTAAGCTGGTACCTAAAATGCGTCAAACCGCCTTCGTTTTGTACTCCATATATTTTGTAATGACTATCATTACCATACTTTTCCTGTTGGCAGGCGGAATGCCGCTGTTTGAAGCTCTCTGTCATGCCTTTGGCACTGCAGGTACCGGCGGCTTTGGCATAAAAAACGACAGTGTTGCCGGCTATTCACCTTATCTGCAGACCGTCATCACTGTTTTTATGTTTTTGTTTGGTATAAACTTTACCTTCTTCTATTATATCCTCATCAGACGGGTGCGGGATGCATTTAAAATGGAGGAAGTCCGTTGGTATTTCAGCATATATACCATTGCAGTTATTTTACTGGTAATCAATCTGGTAGCAAACGGTTACTCCTTCGGAGAAAGCCTGCTCCATGTTACTTTCCAGGTTTCCTCCATTATGACCTCCACCGGATTTGCCACCACCGATTTCAATCTGTGGCCGGAATTTTCCAGAGGACTTATGGTGTGCCTGATGTTTATCGGTGCCTGTGCCGGTTCTACCGGCGGAGGTATTAAGGTATCCCGTATTATGATTTATATCAAGCAGGTAGGTAAGGAACTGATGCAGCAGATTCATCCGCGGCGCGTTCATGTACTTAAAATGGACGGCAAGGAAATTCCACACACCACTGCTCATTCCTGTAATGTATTGTTAATGACCTATGTGGTAGTTTTCATCGCCTCCTACCTCCTTATTTCCCTGGATGGATTTGATACCACTACCAACTTTACGGCAGTTGCCGCCACCCTGAACAATATCGGTCCCGGTTTAAACATGGTAGGTGCCACCGGAAACTTTTCCGCTTTCTCCACTCTATCCAAATTTGTTTTAATGTTTGATATGCTGGCCGGACGTTTAGAAATTATGCCAATACTCATTTTATTCAGCCCAAAAACCTGGAAAAAAGTATAAATTTGTACGTATTAATCTCCGATAAAACTAGTGCAAAGTTTTCTATTTTATGTTATAATAGTAAAAAGGTCTCTACGACCGGATAAAGGGGTGATTTGCCATGGATGACTCAAGCATCCGACTCTACCGTAAACGATTTATTCCGGACGAGTTAAAACTTCTGGCGGACGACAAAATCTTATATGTAAGTGATGATATCATCATTACCTCCTGGAACACGCTAAAACCGCGTTCCGATTTTGCCTCCGGCATTTCCGCCTATTACCGTAAAGAAGGCTTTAAAATCAGCCGCCACTACGGTGCAGACGGCACCTTTACCCGGTGGTACTGTGACATTATCACAGAATCACAGGCAGAGGATGGACTTATCTACTCCGACCTATTAATCGACGTGGTTATCTTCCCCGACGGTACCGTCCGTGTGGTAGATTTAGACGAAGCGGCCGATGCCTTAGAGCAAGGCCTTATTACAGCAGAAATGCTAACCGGAGCGCTCCGTTCCACTAACAAGCTTCTGACATACATTCATCAGGGTCGTTTTTCCGAACTGACAGCGTGTATGTCGGACTACATAAAATAACACTATAATCCATGGTGCCTCCACACTTGGACACCATGTAGTAAAGGGGCTATTTACATGTTTAAGAAGAAAGAGAAAAAAACAAATGTAACAACAGACAAGCAGCTTCTGTTAGAAGCAATGCAGCAGTTCATCGACGGCAAGTACGCCAACCTTGACACTACCGTTTATACAGACGCTGAAGTGGCAGAAAAATTCAATGAAATGATGACTGTCCTCAAAAAATCCAATAACAATTACGTTATGCGTATGAATGAGGCAATGGAGCATATCGGCGACAATTCCTGCGTAAAAGAAATGATTGAGCAGGTAATGGCCCAGACCAGTTCCATTCAAAGCATGACCACTTCCAGTAAAGAATTTGAAGCTTCTATCCAAAACATTTCCGAAGAAGTTGACCACATCCGTGACGAAGCCCATGCAGCCATCCAGGTTTCCACTGCCAGTGTAAGCAACATGAACGAAACCATCGAGGCAGTAACCGACTCCGTAAACCAGATTCAGGGTATCCACGAAAAAGTTGCCGTATTCGAAGAAAAAATCGAGCAGATTAACAACATCATTGACGTAGTAAAGAAGTTAGCCAACCAGAGTAATCTCCTGGCATTAAATGCCTCTATCGAAGCAGCCCGTGCCGGAGAAGCAGGCCGCGGTTTCGCCATCGTTGCAGGTCAGGTAAAAGACCTTTCCGCTAACACCGCACAGTCCGCAGACATGGTAGTGGATTACGTAGAAGAACTCCGCAACAGCCTTGCCGAATTAAAAGAACTGGTAGACACCACTACTGAGCACTTAAATGAAAGCAATTCCCGTGTACAGAACTCCGTGCACGACATCAACAGCATGAGCGAGCACATGGATTTAATCAACGACCGTATTAACAACATCCATGATGCCGTTAATACACAGACTACAGTTACCCAGAGCTTCCTTAACTCCATCGAGTCCATGGCAGCCAGCTACGAAATTTTAGAGCGTGACTGTTTTGCTACCGGTGACCACCTCCACTCCATCAGCCGCTACGTAGACAGTGCCCGCGGCGACATGGCAAGAGGCTTCTCCGACTTAACCACTCAGGACTGGGTACGTATCTTCCAGATTGACCACCATATCCTGACCTGGAGAATGTACAACAACATTGCAGGCTTTGAACACTTAAAGATTACCCAGCTTAACAACTGGAACGACTGTAAGCTCGGCAAATGGATTAACCAGCAGACCGACCCACGCATTGCAGGAAGCAGCCAGTTTAAGGATGTTAAAAAGTATCATGAAGAATTACATCACCACGGATGCGACTCCTGGCAGGCAGCCGAAGACGGCAACCGTGATCTTGCTCTCCAGCACTTTGACCTTGCTCTTGCAAGCTACCGCAAGTTCTATGATGCCATTGAAAACTTCAAAGCATACCTTAGAACCATTGGTCACGTAGAAGAAACACCAATTAAACCTTTCAAGAATTAATAAATTGAATCCCCGGCAGTTCTTTTTTATGAGTTAGGAACTGCCGGGGATTAATTTATTATAGTACGAAAAGCAAGTCGGTAGAATATTCCATTTTCATTTTGGTAATACTTACGTTATCACAAATTTTAGGAGGTATTACCATGGCTGTTGATTTCAAATCCAGTGAAACCATGAAGAATCTGATGAAAGCCTTTGCGGGCGAAAGCCAGGCAAGAAACCGCTACAATTTTGCCGCCGCCCAGGCAAAGAAAGAAAATCTGTATGTCATTTCCGCCATTTTCAAATTTACTGCCAAGCAGGAAAAAGAACATGCGGAAATCTTTTACAATCATTTAAAACAGATGGCAGGCGAAAACATTGCCATCGACGGCACTTATCCGGTAGACATTACCGAATCCGTCATCCAGCTTCTCCGTTACGCAGAACACAATGAACTGGAGGAATACGGTGATGTTTACAAACACTTTTCCGAAGTTGCCGGTCAGGAAGGTTTTACAAAAATCGCAGCGGATTTCAAGCAGATTGGCGAAATCGAAAAGACCCATGCCGATCGTTTCTCCTACTTTGCAGACTTACTGGAACAGAATAAACTTTTTATTTCCGATGTTTCCTGCAAGTGGATGTGCTTAAACTGCGGTAATGTCATCGAAACCACTAAGGTACCTGAAAAATGCCCGGTATGTGACCACGATAAGGGATATTTTGTAAGATTAGAATTAGCTCCATACACACACGGCTAAAAATAAATACCGCGCAGCTCCTAACCCATGAAAAAGAGCTGCGCGGTATTTTATTTTATCCTTCAATTTTTTCAATACGGCGGATATGTCTCTCATCATTTGAGAACGGTGTGTCTAAAAATAAATCTACTACATCAAGAGCATGTCCTGCTCCGATAATTCTGCCACCCATTGCAAGCACATTGGCATTGTTGTGCTCTCTGGTTGCCTTTGCACTGAAGCAGTCATGGCAAAGTGCACAGCGGATTCCCGGAACCTTGTTTGCCGCAATAGAAATACCGATACCTGTACCGCAGATTAAAATACCTTTTTCGCAGGTACCATCTACTACTGCATTTGCTACCAGCTTTGCATATTCCGGATAATCACAGGAATCCTTTGTAAAAGTACCGAAGTTTTTGTACGCAATGCCTCTCTGGTCTAAATGAGCCATAACCTCCTGCATTAATTCAAAACCTCCATGGTCACATCCTAAAGCTATCATTGTTTTTTCTCCTTTTATGAAAAATATTTTTCTTTGTAACTAACCACTCTATCTTCATTATACCTGTAAAATCTGATACCCCGCCGCCTTACGCAGCCGGTTCATAATTGCCCTTGCAAGCTTTGTATCATCAAAGCTTTCGGAATAAATAACTTCCATCTGCTCTGTATCAAAAGAACGGAGCGCCGCAAACAGATGGGCTGAGATTTCTTTCTCCTGCTTCAAGGAACCTAAGGAATACACATTCTTACAACAGTACTGTGCTTTTGTTTCTTCTGCACAAAGTACCGCTACCCGCACTCCCTTTGCTTCCTGTTCTGCCACTAAAGCATTTATTTTTTGTACCACTGCATCAGATTCTCCCTCCACAATAGTTATCTGCCCTTTTGGCGCATAATGCCGGTATTTCATGCCCGGAGCCTTTGCCACTACGGATTCCTGCGGCTTTGTGGCAAGAACGGCAGCATCAAAGGTTACCTCTTCCACAATCTGCTCAAAATCCTCTTTAGTAATATACCCCGGTCGAAGAATCATTGGTACATCACCGGACAGATCAATAATGGAAGATTCCAGACCAATATCAGACTCGCCTCCGTCCACAATCATTTCTACCCTGCCGGATAAGTCTTCAATGACATGCTCTGCCCTGGTTGGACTTGGTCTTCCTGATAAATTGGCACTTGGTGCCGCAATATAAGTTCCGGATGCCCGGATAATTGCTCTTGCAATTTCATCCGACGGCATACGGATTGCCACCGTATCTAAACCACCGGTGGTAGCATAAGGCACTACGGGACCTTTCTTTAATATCATTGTCATTGGTCCCGGCCAGAACCTCTTCGCCAGCCGGTACGCCAACTCCGGAATATCCACTGCCAGCTTTTCTATATCGGAAACCTCCGCAATGTGCAAAATTAATGGGTTATCAGAAGGTCTTCCTTTGGCTGCATAAATTCTTGCCGCCGCTTCTTTCTGTAAACCGTCGCCGCCAAGGCCATACACGGTTTCGGTTGGAAATGCCACCAGGCCCCCCTCCCGAAGCAGCCTTCCTGCCTCTTGTATCTGCTCCATATCCGGATGTGTTCTGTCAATTTTAATTACTTTTGTTTCCATACTGCACTCATTTCTGTTGTTCCGTATCCCCTACGGTGTTGATATATTCCATAATACCAAGATGGATGGCAAATGCAAGCTTTTCCTGATATTCTTCTGTTACAAGCAACGATGCCTCTGTTGGATTGGACAAGAAACCGCATTCCACAATTACCGCGGGGCACATTGCCTTCTTTAACAAATAATACTCTTTATTTGCTTTGGCTACCCGATGGTTACCATCGTTAATTTCGCTTTTCAGACTGTTCTGTACCATGGTACCAAACCGTTTGCCCGACTCTGAACCGGAGTAGTAAAACACCTGGGCCCCATCCACATCTTCTTCCGGGTAACTGTTCTGATGAATGCTTACCATAACCACCGGTTCCGCTTTTGAAATCAAGGCTGCCCTTGCCCGCAGGTCTTCATTTTTGCGGCTGGTGGCCTGCTCAGAAGCTAAATCCTTGTCTTCCTCCCTGGTGAGCACAACTTCCACATCATTTTGCTCCAAAAGGCGTTTCAACCGCAGCGCAATCTGCAGATTGATGTCCTTCTCCAATGCATCATTAACTCCTACCTTGCCCGGGTCCTTTCCACCATGTCCGGCATCAATTACAACCACCGGAGGCTTTTTTCCGTCTCCCATGGCAGAAACCGCCTGCTCCTGTTCTGCTCTTTCTAAAAACGAATTTCCCAAAAGCAAAATTCCTGCTGCCATTAGTATCAAAACTACTTTTTCTTTCATGCTTTTCACCCTGCCGTAAACAAAAAACTTACAAGCATTGTATTCAAAAAAGCATGTTCATTATTCCGTAATTTACTGATTCATATAGGCTTCGATTACCGGCCATACCTGCTCGGTTTCAAAGCCAAGGCGCCATGCCGCCACGCCGGCCACATCAGCCCCTGCTATTACTTTTAATCTTTCATGAAGAGAATCCATATCTTCCATCCAGATTTTATAAGTAGTACCGTTTTTCTTGTATTCCGCATAGTTTTGGCCGGATGCTTCATCAAGCTTTGCAGTAACCTTGTTGCGGGTGAGTACGTCCTTGGCACCACTCATGGTAAGTGCCTCGGAGGAAAGCTTAACCGTTCCGTCAACTTCCTGTTCTGCCCACAATCTTGTATAAAAAGGAATCGCCATCACTATACGCTCTTTTGGCATCTTTTTCAAGGTGCCTTTTACCGCATTCTTTAAAAATCCAAGAGACGCAACCGAACCTGCGTTTTCAGAGCCGCTGTAATGCTCATCATAGGCCATAATAATTACATAGTCAACTACCTTGCCCTGGGCTTCCAGGTCATAAAATTCGTTATAGGATGCCGGAACGTAATTATCTACAGAAAGTACAAGTCCTGCCTGACGGCAACGCACCGAAAGTTCTTTAATAAACTGGATATAATGCGGTCCGGTTTTGGATGCCAGTGTTTCAAAGTCAATATTCCAACCGTCAAAACCGTATTTTTCAGCCTCTGCCATCATATTGTCGATTAACGCTGCTCTTGCTGCAGAAGAAACCAACAAATCGTAGGTGCTGACATCCTCTGCAAAATTATCAATCAGAGCCCATACCTGAAGACCCAAGTCATGGGCACGCTGCACATAAGAAGCATCCGCCAAGGAACTGATATTTCCTTCCGTGTCAATCAGTCTGTACCAGGTTGGAGAAATCACATTCATTTCCTTTGCGTTTTCTACCAGCTGTTCCAGATTATCGTTTGCCTTTGGAACCGTTACCTGCTGCCAGCCCAGCATTACCTTTTCTTCCATGGTAATATGGGTATATTCCGGTTCTGTGTAAACACTCTGCAAGGCATCATAATAGGACTCTCCGAGAAACTTTTTCTGTACATAACCGTAAATACCGTCTAACGTCATTACCTTAAGAAAGCTTCTGCTTCCGGTACCGGTGCCACCGATATAATACAACTTTTCTCCTGCCGGAACCAGCCGCAGAATATCGCTTTTGATATCCGGTTCAAAACGGATTGGAGTATCCGCCTCCACCGTGTCATAATATAAAAACTCTATCCACTGGTGATTAATTACCACACGGTTTGGATTCTCGTAAAAAGCATAGCTCATATCGGAAACCATTTTAGTAAAATCCAGGGACAGATAATACACTCCGTCCAAATTAAGAAACGCCGGATGAGAAAGCTCCTTCTTTTCTTTGTTACTGTAATAGTAGCTTTCTCCTGCTTCCACACGGATTAACTCCTCCGGAAGAGTATAGCTCAACAGCTGCTCCGCCTCGTCCAGGTAAAACTCACTGTTAAACAGACTGTCAATAGTGCTTAACGTCAAATAAATTCCGCCATCCCGAAGCAACGCCCGTTCTGCATAAATTTCATTTTCCAGCAAAACCACAGCCTCATCGGTCGCAACATCATAATAGTTGTCCAATGTACGCATGGTTTCACTCGGTGTATATTTATCTGCCAGTTTAAGTCCCAAAAAAGTAATAACGCCGCAAATCACAAGTGTACTTACGATAATTTTTATTTTTAATGCTTTTTCCATATAGTTTCGTACCTCATTTTAATAATAAACCATTTCACTCCACTATAAGTATAACAAATTTTTCAGATACTGTCATTATTAATTTAAAAAGTAGCAGAAAGAAGAGACAACTCCGGATTTGAGCGGCCGAAAATACTCTTCTTTCTGCCTTAGCTGTACCGTTTGCTTAGTCATTGGATAAGAAACCTGTGACGAGTTTTCCTGCCGCAAAAAAGGCAACTGGTTACATTTTGCCCAGGAGTCGTTTCATTTGTCTCCTGAACGGTTTTGATTGTCCGAACGCTTCGAAATACATAGGCAGCCGTCCGATTCTGCATCTGCGTTCCAAAAGACGTTTTGCCAGACGGAGGTCTCCTCCGGTCAATGCCACCGCTGTTTTTTTGTTCCTGCACATAAGCAGGAGCCTTTCTTTCCACTGATTCAGGTTGAATTCGGTGATTGCACCCGTCAGAAGACATCCGCGATAGCCACCTTCCGGTGTCAATGGTTCTTCTACCCCAAAACAAGCGACAACATAGGAATATCCTCTGTCACGCCATCCATTGACCTCCTGGGGCGCCACGCGTTTTGCCACTGTAACAGACCTGCGTTCAAACACAAAGCTCTTTTGTCCCCTCGGTTCCTCCTGTTGTTTTTTAGAAGATTCCAGTTGTTCCATCCAGTGTCCTTTACTGCAATCCAGATAAAGTACCGGTTGTTTATACCGGTCACGTAAATACATTGCAAGCTGCAGGGCAGCCATCGTACTCTCCTGTTCGGAAGTTACTCCGGATACCGCATACCAGTTTTCCCTGTTTCTTTCGGTAACTCTTTTACGCAGAAGCTTTTTTAAATCCACTAACACCTGTTCCGCGTTCTCATATTCCCTGCCTTCTTTTCTCAGGCACTTATTTACCATATTCCGATACCCTTTTGGCGCTTTGGGCGTGTGGAGCAGCAGGAACTCCATACATTTGCCCATACAATAAATATCCGTTTTCTCCGATAAAATTCCCTGACTCTTCATTTCCGGTGCACAGTACGCAGGTGTCCCGAAAACAAAACGTTCTTCATTCTGCTGATTTTGGTTTATGGCAGCCCCAAAATCAATCAGCTTCATCTTATGATTCTCAAACAGAATGTTGTCCGGTTTAATATCCAGATGTAAAATGTTTCTTGCGGGATGATGCAGGAATATTAAGATTTCACACAATTGTATGGAAATTTCAAGAAGCAAAGAAGCAGAAAGACTTCCTCGCCGACCAATATACTGTTTTAAATTTTCTCCTTGGATAAATTCTTCCACAATATAAGTTTGGGTATCAAATTCCAGAATATCGTATATGATAGGAATAGAAGAATGCCGACACTGTTGTAGAATTTTTGCTTCGCGGGCGAGCAATTCATAATGAGGATGGGATTTTTCTATTTCTTTTAAAATCCGCTTTCCTCCCAGGGATTTATGCTCTGCCAGCCAAACATTGCCACCAATGCCACGGTGTAACAGCTGTAATACATTGTACTTGTTCAGTAATTCAGGATTTATCATCAGTTCCATTCTTTTACTGAGGGGACACAAGATACTTTGCACATATATTATAACTCTCCGGTCCAATGGATACAAGAACTTTTCCCACTCCGCTGCATAGAAAAAAAACAGCGTTTTTCGTGCAATTTGCCGAAGATTTTTTGAAACTTTGTTCTTTTTATTGACTTTAGCCCGAATATCCAGTATACTTTTTGTACTCATAATTTGAGATAGGAGGTAAGCACTATGAAAATTGAAAAAATCAGTGACACCCAGATTCGCTGCACCTTAAGCCGTCAGGATCTTGCAGACCGCGATTTAAAGCTCAGTGAACTTGCTTACGGCTCCGACAAAGCTAAGGATTTATTTCGTGAATTGATGGTTCAGGCATCTTACGAATGTGGTTTTGAAGCAGAAGATATTCCACTTATGATAGAAGCTATCCCGGTTTCCGGCGACTGCCTGGTTCTTGTAGTTACCAAAGTAGAAGACCCGGACGAACTGGATACCCGTTTTTCCAACTTTTCTTCCTTCCGTGACGACCGCGACGAGGAATCCTCCTCTGTTGCCTCCTCCGTTGCGGATGAGATTTTAGAATGTTTCGGCCAGCTGGGCGCATTGCTCGGCAAGGGCAAAGACGCCATGGAAAAAGCTGCCGGTACTGCAGACACAGCAGAACTTCCTCCGGAAGAGGCTGCTCCTGCCACTCCAAACCAGCTTACCAAGGTATTTTCTTTCCCTACCTTAACAGCTGTAACCAAGCTTGCGCAGCTGATTTCTCCGTATTACTTTGGAGAAAACATTCTTTACAAAGATGAAGTATCTGCAAATTACTATCTGGTACTTCACATGTCCGGTCACACACCGGAAGAATTTAACCGCATCTGCAATGTAACATCCGAATACGGCCTCCCGGTCAACACCGGTTACGCCTCTCTTTCCTACTTTGCAGAACACTTCAAACCGGTTCTTAAAACCGATGCAGTCCAGACACTGGCTGTTTTATAAATCCTGCTTTTCGGACAAAAAAATTCCCCTTGTTCACTTGGACAAGGGGATTTCTTTTCTCATTACTTGCTGCTTAAATATGCATTGATTTCATCAACCAGCGGATCTACCTCAAGGCCATGTACCATGCAAGCTTCCTCTAAGGATTCACCCTGTGCGGATGGACATCCGATGCAATGCATGCCGTAGTTTAATAAAATAGCAATGATGCCCTGATCTATCATGATGATTTGACCAATTGTCATTTCCTTTGTTACTGTTGTCATTTTGTGTGCCTCCTTAAAATATTACTAAAATGATTATATCCACAAGTTTCCGCCGCGTCAAGTAATATTATTCTCATTTTTTACTTGTATTTTTCATAAAGATATATTAGAATATTATCAGAATAAAATTCAAAGGAGGACACTATTATGGCATATACAATTAATGACACATGCGTAAGCTGTGGTGCTTGTGCAGCTGAATGTCCTGTTGGCGCTATCACAGAAGGAGCAGCTCATTACGAAATCGATGCAGATGCTTGCTTAGAGTGCGGTGCTTGCGCTGGTACTTGTCCAACAGGCGCTATCGAGGGCTAATCATTTCCCTTACAAAGCAAACAAAAACCGGTGTAAGATTTATTCTTACACCGGTTTTTTTGTCTTAATCCCCAAATCCTACAAGCTTATCCCCTAAAGCGAAACCTCTTTTTTCTTTCCTCTTCCAGCGAAAAGCGCTGTCTGGCAACCTGACACTCTCTAATGGTACGGTCCAGTTTACGATATCTTTCCTCTTCCAGATTCTCTCTTTCCCGGAACAGAAAATTCATTTCCTTCAAAATCCGGTTGGAAATTCTCTCATCCATCTTTTCCAAAAGAATCTGGTTATTTTGGTTTAACACCTCCATGATTGCCCCGCCAAAGCCGGAATACATCCGGTAAAAATTGCTTTCCGCTTCCTGGATTGGCATTGACTTTCCACTTGCCATCTCAGGAAGAAGCTGCTCCATCCGGTGCTTTAATTCGTATCGTTCTTCCTCCTTTAAGGCAGATACCTGTTCTAATTTTGGCAGGAGCTGACGGATCATGTCTTCCGTAAATCCTTCCTGCTGCAATTGCTTTACCTGGTCTAGCGCTGTCTGACATTCCATATCGTTTTCACTCCTTCCAAAATCTGTCAATTTGATTGTAGCTTGTACAAAAAAAATCTTCAATATTATTTTACAATTTATTCCAATTTTTATCCGCCATTTTAAGATGATTTTCGACATAATCGGACACCACAAAGTCCTATAAACCAAAAAAGACCTGCCGGCAACCGACAGGTCTTTGAAAAATCTTTTATTGGGAACGGGCCTCCAGGTTTCCAAACTTTTGGATATCGCCCATCCATTTTAATTTTACGGTTCCGGTTGGACCGGCACGATGCTTACCGATAATAATTTCGGTAATGCCCGGCTCTTCCGTATCCGGATTATAATATTCGTCACGGTAAATAAACATAACCACGTCGGCATCCTGCTCAATGGCACCGGATTCACGCAGGTCGGACATCATCGGACGCTTATCCGGACGCTGTTCTACCGCACGGGACAACTGGGACAGCGCAATGACCGGCACATCCAGCTCTCTGGCAAGACCCTTTAAGGAACGGGATATGTTGGAAATTTCCTGCTGTCTGGACTCTACCCTGCCGGTGGTGGTCATAAGCTGTAAGTAGTCGATGATGATTAAACCAAGACCCTTTTCCAGCTTTAACTTACGGCACTTGGAACGCATCTCGGAAAGAGAAATACCCGGAGTATCGTCGATAATCAGGGAAGACTCTCCGATGTTTCTGGCACTTTCCATTAAGTCTGCCCACTCGGAATCCTTTAAGTCACCGGTTAAAATGCTCTGGGAATCTACGCGGGAATTCATGGCAAGCAAACGGTTTACCAAAGATTCTTTACCCATTTCCAGAGAGAAAATCACGGTTGGAACCTTGGAATGCATGGAAATATATTCCGCCATATTAAGCACAAAAGCGGTTTTACCCATGGCAGGACGGGCCGCCAAAACGATGAGGGCCTGTTTTTGCAGGCCGGACAGCTTATAGTCCAAGTCACGGAAACCGGTGGCAATACCAGTGATACGGCCCTGGCTCTTGGCTGCCGCTTCAATGTTTTTTAAAGTGCGCAATACCACCTGGCGCATATCTTCGTATTCGCCTGCACTGCGTTTTTGTACGATGTTGAATACCTGCTTTTCTGTTTCCTCTAAAATAGCATCCATCTGCTCTTTGTCGGTGTAGCAGGTGTTGGCAATACCCTCGGTAATTTTAATTAACTTACGGGACAGTGCCTTTTCTGCCACAATATCTGCATAATACTTGATATTGGCAGAGGTGGAAACCGCATCCGTTACGTCACGGATAAATTCCATGCCGCAGATTTCCGGAGACACACCCTTTTCCTTCAGCTTATTCAGGATGGTAACCAGTTCGGCCGGCTTTCCTTCATGCAAAAGTTCCACCATGGCATCGAACAAAATACCATACTGCTGGATATAAAAATCCTCACCCTGTAAAATCTCCGATGCGGTAATCAGGGCATCCTTATCCATAATCATGGAACCGATAACTGCCTGTTCAGCCTCTTTACTATGTGGTTGTACTTTTTTTATTAAAGCTTCTTCCATTGCAATTCTCCGAAAGTTATGCCTGTTCTACCTTTACTGTAATTTCTGCGGTTACCTTTGGATGCAGACGAACCGGCACATGATAAGTACCAAAATTCTTAATTGGGTCTGCCATCTGTAATTTCTTCTTATCAATTTCTAACTTTAACTGCTCTTTCATTGCTACCGCAATTTCCTTAGTGGAAACGGAACCGAAGGTACGTCCGCCTTCACCCGCCTTGATTTTAAGAGTAATGCTGCCGGCTTCAATATTCTTTGCCAGTGCCTGTGCCTCTTCTAAAATTTCCTGCTGGCGCTTCTCTTCCGCTGCCTTCTGGAGCTTTAATTCATGTAACGCCTTATCTGTCTTTTCTACGCCAAGCTTTTTCGGAAGAATGAAATTTCTTGCGTAACCGTCGTTTACCTTAACGATTTCTCCCTTCTTGCCAAGGCTCTTTACATCCTGTAATAAAATAACTTCCATTTTAAATTTCTCCTCCTTCTGTCATTTCCCGTAAAACATCCTTCACCTTGTCCATGGCTTCTAAGATGGTACAGTCTGCCATCTGACCGCCGGCCGCACTCATATGGCCGCCGCCGCCCAGTTTTTCCATGACTACCTGAACATTAAGTTCATCGATGGAACGGGCACTGATATAAACCTTGCCGCCAAACTCGGTAAATACAAAGGATGCCTTTGTATGGTCAATATTTAATAACTCATTTGCCGTCTGGGCCGCAACTACGGTCGGGCTGTCCAGACCGTCACTTTCCGAAATAGCAAACACATAATAATCCATGAAAATTTCCGCAGAAGAAACCGCCTGTGCTTTTGCCTGATACTCCATAAAATTAGTACGGAACAGCTTGCGGATTCTTGTTACATCCGCACCGTTTCTTCTAAGATATGCTGCCGCCTCAAACGTGCGGACACCGGTTTTCATCAAGAAATTGTTGGTATCAATCATGATGCCGGCATACATAGCATCTGCCTCTAATGGCTTAAGCTTTAAGCCCTCACCGATGTACTGCAGGATTTCCGCAACCATTTCGCAGGCAGAGGAAGCATACGGCTCGATATAAGAAAGTACTGCGTCGATTGCCTCGCCGGTCTGACGATGGTGGTCTAAAATTACAATCGTCTTGGTAAGGTCCAACAGTTCCTTGCACTCGGTAATAGCCGGACGGTTTACATCCACCACCACAAGCAGGGTTTGGTCATCTACAATTTCCTGAGCCTTACTGCCGGAAATAAACATATCTTCTTCGTAATCCGAATTATTCTGAAACCGTTCCATCATCGGACGGATGGAACTGGTAACATCGTTAATAACAATTTGTGCCTTTTTGCCCAGAGTCTTTGCAATACGGTAAACACCGATGGCAGAACCAAAGGAATCGATGTCTCCGATGGAATGACCCATAACAACCACCCGTTCTTTGGTTTCCACATATTCTTTTAATGCATGAGCCTTTACACGGGCCTTTACACGGGTATTCTTTTCCAGCTGGACGCTCTTTCCTCCGTAGTAGGAAATCTTGTCGCCCTCTTTAACAACCGCCTGATCGCCGCCTCGGCCCAGTGCCAGGTCGATGGCAGTACGGGCAAGGTCATAGTTTTTGGCGTAAGTAGCTGCACCCACACCTACACCGATGGAAATGGTAACCGTCATTTCATAAATATTTAAATTACGGATTTCCTCCAAAATAGAGAAACGGTTTGCTTCTACCACGCTTAAATATTTCTGCTTAAACACAAAAAGATATTTATCTTTTTCCAGATGCTTAATAATAGCATCAATACTTTGCATATACTTGTTGATTTCACGCTCTACCCAAGCGGTAACCAGGGAACGGCGTACTTCATCCGCACCTTCGAAGGCCTCTTCATAGTTGTCGATGTAAAGCAGACCAACCAGCATTTTTTCTTCTGCATTTTCTTTCTTTAAAGCAGTGATTTCTGTTTCATCATACAGATACATGCCAATCAGGGTATTAACATTACCTTCCTTGCCGTCATCCACAATCCAAAGCATATCGTCGCGGTAATCGGACATGTCAAGCAGACGCATCAACACACGGTAATTTTTTCTGCCGTGCACAATATGCTGTGTAACATCTTCCTCCACTGTAGGCAACTGTTCTAGAGAAAGCTCCTCCAGGACATCCTGAACAGAAACTCTTGCCGTCTGTTCGAACTTGATAATATCTTTTAACTCATTATTTGCCCAAACAAGCCGCCCGTCAATATCAATAATACCGTACGGAATATCCAGCTCCTTAATGAAAGTATGCTGTACCTGCCCGTGCTCTGCCGCAAAGCGCACCAGTTCGCCCATAATATACGGACGTCTGAAAACAAACATAAACATGGCAATCAAAAAGTATACCGCTGTAAAAATCATCATTACACCGGCTGCTTCCTTGTTTACCACATAAATGCCAAGCACTGTACAAAGCAGCAACGCTGTTAACCAGACCGGCCAGCACATGTAGACCCGTAGGGAGCCTTTTAACTTGATTTTGGCTTTTTCCTTCTTTTCTTTTTTCATTTTACCTCACCTTCTGCCGCGAACCCGGCGCAGCACAATAAAGTTGATATGCCGTATTATTATATCACACTTTTTGGAAAACATAAAGAGTTTTCTTTTCTCATATGCAACGTCACATAAAAAGCAGAAATTATACCTTGGTGGACCCGCTCATCGCTAACGGTCCTTCAAGGTATAATTTCTGCTTTTTATGTGACTGTTTGTATATTGCTTAATGAAAACTCTTTATGTTTTCCAAAGGTTACGATATAAAATACGGCATATCTAAGCGTGGGAAAAGAATTCACGGATGCCGTCTACACAGGCCATGCCGACACGGTATAAGGCTTCTTCGGTGTTAGCACCGATGTGAGGGGTGAGGACTACGTTGGGAAGTTGATAAAGAGGATGGGCAGACGTGATAGGTTCGTTCACCACTACATCTAAACCTGCAGCTGAAATCTGAGTTTTTCCGTCTGCATCTACATGAGTCAGTGCTTTCTGCAGCGCCTCTTCATCCACCAATGCTCCTCTTGCCGTATTAATTAAAATTGCGCCCTGTTTCATGGAAGCAAGTTCTTTTTCACCGATAATCCCTCTGGTTTCTTCGTTTAGCGCCATGCCAAGCACTACAAAGTCCGCAGTTTTTACTGCTTCTTCTATGCTGCCGGCATACTCTATATCAAGCTCCTGTGCTTTTTCTTTTGTAAGGCTCCGGGACCAGCCGATGCAATGCATGTCAAAACCATGCTGACAAATCTTTATGGTTTTCTTTGCAATTTCTCCCACTCCAAGAAATGCCACGGTTTTTCCGCCAAGCTCACAGCCCTGCAAGCCGGACACTACCGCCGGGTCGGCAAAGGAGGCTCCTTCTTCGATATTCTTTTGTATCAGCGTAGCTTTTCTTGCTGTCATCAGCATCAAGGCAATATTTAATTCTGCCACGGAAGCCGCATTACGGTACGGGGTGTTAAATACCTTGATTCCGAGTTCCTTTGCCGCGTTCAAATCCACGCCATCCATGCCGGTACCGTGAACGGCAATTACCTTCATATTTTTTGCAGATTCCAGAACCTCTCTTGTCATTTGCAGGTTCCGGTTAATGGCAGCGTCGCATTCCGGGAAACGTTCCCAGTCGGTGACTATTTCAGAAAAGGACTCCAACGCCTGTCTGGCTGCCGGATGAATATATTCACATAAGAATGTTTTCATTTTCTACTCCTTTACCCTGTTTACCAGGAAAATACCGCCACACACCAGTGCAAGTGCCAGCACCAGTTCTAATCCAAAGGAAGATGTTTCTCCCAAAAATGCGAAGGATAACAACACACTGAAAATCGGGTTAGTAAAGGAATACACCGCCACCTTACCCACCGGATTATGCTTTAACAAAATACCCCAGACGGAATACGCTACCGAGGAAATCAGCGCCATATAAATTAAAAGCAATACGGATTTAAAGCACCATCCGGAGAGGTGTCCTCCCATCAGCGCACCACACACCGTCATAATGATTCCGCCAAATATAAACTGATAACCGCTTAAGACCACCGGACTTTCTTTTTTCGAATAACTCTTTACCAGGGCTGAAGACAACGCATAAGCAATGGCCGCAATCAAAATGGCACCTTCGCCCCGGAAGGTAAACCCGCCCGTCAATCCGCTTGGATCATAATTGATTACCACAACGCCCGCAAAACCAATAAGACAGCCCATAAACTTTTGCAGGGTGAGCTTCTCATACTTAAAAATCAGACAAGCCATCAAAATAGCAATAAAAGTCTGGGAACCATTAATAATGGCAGATTTCACACCGGTGGTATAGGCAAGGCCCATATAAAAGAAAATGTACTGGAACACCGTCTGTACCAGACCAAGCTTGCAAATCATGCCATAGGAAGTTTTCTGCGGAAGCAAAAATTTGCCCGCGATCAGACTACCGAAAATTACGGTTAAAATACCCGCTAAAACAAAGCGTACTCCCGCAAACAGTATTCTGGATGCCACATCCCCTGCACCGATGCCAAACCACTCGTAACCTATTTTAATTGCCGGAGTGGCGCTGCCCCAAAGCAGGCAGCAAAGACAGGCCAGCAGTCCGATGCCCAAAGTAGTTGTAATAAATGTTTTCTTTTGTTCCATAACTTTTTCATTCGCTCCTCAAATCTATTTCATAATCACCACAAGCTAATCTGCCCGTTCCGCCAGCTCTTTTGCACCGCCTCGTGGATTTTCATTCCTTCCTCCACATCGCCCAAAAGCAACGGTGATTTTGGATTATGCAGCTTCATATTCCGCTTTACCGTTTCTGCATCATAGTTGGCATAGCAGTACTTACACAAATGCCCGCAGGTATGATACGCCCCGATATCACAGGTAAGCAGACAGCCGCACTCGGTTCTGGCGCCCTTAATTTTAGGCACGTTTAACGTAAACCCTGCCGCCTTTTCGTATACCGGTGCAGTCATGCAGCCACTGCAGTCTACACCGTAGGCAGCAAGCTCTGTTCCTTCTGCGCAGGACTTAATCAGTATACCATACTTCTGTCCGATACGCACCATTTCTTTTGCAAGAACTATCCGGTCCTCCGGCGACACTTCTTTAACCTCAGGAAAATTCCGCTTTACCTTTTGGTACAAATCAATAAAACTGATAGTGCAGGTGTCGGTATAGCCGGAGAACATCTTTGCCATGTATTCAAAAGCCTCTAAATGAGACTCCACCGTATACTTGTCCAGCACAAAAATCGGGTCATACCGCCAGATGACGGCATTTTTTCCTACCCGCTCCGACAACCGGCAAAAGCTTTCCATGACACGCTCCTTATTAGGCACATGAGGCTCTATATCTTTTCCATAGGGCGTGATTGTCACAAACCAGCACTGTTTGTACTCATTCAAAAGCTCCATATAGGTCAAAAACGGTGCCGGATTCTTCGTACAAAAAGAAATGACATCCACCACTTCAGGAGAAATCCGGTATTTTGTTATTTGATTTGGATTGAAGGGATTGCGCACCAGGGCAAAGCCCTCTTTGATTCGGTTTGCCAGCCACTCCGGATAAAAAGCCGGGATGTCCGTTCTTAAGCCCGTATGTAAAATCATGTTTTCTTCACCTATACTTCTTCGTGAGTTACAATATGTACAATTTCCTTATGTTCTTCTTTCAAATAGTCCTTCAAAAAGGTAGGAAATGCCCGCACCTTATCCAGTTCGTCTATCGGAATCCAGTGCATATGCTCTTTGATATTACCACAAGTCACGCTGTTGCTGTGAAGCTCCTTTGTTCCTCTTGGCTTCATCAGAAAATAAAATGCCAGCTCGTGACATTTTAAATCACCCAAAGTTCCGCCGGCCCCTTCAAAGAAGTTTTCGTGGATAACCGCCAGACGCTCCACCTCATATACCACGCCGGTTTCTTCCAACACTTCCCGTGCCACTGCTTCCTCTGCCGTTTCGTTCATATGCACACCGCCACCGATGGAATAGTAGTAATCGTCCATGTCATTTCCGGCAAACAGGATGCAACCGTCCTCCACAATAATGGCGGCGGCACGGTACCGGAACCAGTTATTTTCTTTAGTAAATCCGCAGTCAAATGGCATAATTTTATCCTTTCAATCGCTTTAACAATTTTTCAATTCTTTCTGTACAATCTGCCCGTCTGTCTTCTGCTTTCCGCCAGGAATCCGACAACGGAAAATATATATTATCCTTCGCTTTTGCTCCCAAGTCCCACTGTCCGTTTTCATCACGGTTTGCTTCCAGCCAGTTTACAACAAAAGTAAGCTTTTCCTTTGCGGTTTTGTAGCCCGCCAGGATTTCCATTGCCGCGAGATAATAGCTGGTCTCCTTAGACGCAAACTCCGTTGGAAGCTGATTCAGCGGTTTTGCATAAATATAATAAATCCCGCCAGGATTTTGCAACACATAGTCCAGAAGCCGACGCTCCGTTTCTTCCGAAAGAACTCCCTGCAACAAATTCATCGGATAAAAAATGGTGAAACCGATTTCCTTTAACGGCGCCTTGTCCTTTGCAAACTCTTTTGCAAAAGCCTTGGAATATGCTGTCTGACTAAATTCTCCTTCCGCAAAGGTCTCCTCCAGCACTCTGCCCCACTGCCTTGCATGGGTAAGTGTAATTTCATTCTCCGGTTCAAAAATCCGCACCCAGGCGGACAGCATCATGTGAGAAAACAAATCCCAGTCATAGCCCTTTTCCCGGTAGTTGTCTATGGTTCTCTCGCCCTTTAAGCAGGATACCATGCAATCCAAAATCCGCCGAATTGGTTCATCCTTTATGGTAAAGCCTAATGCCTTTAAACGCCGCAATGCCTGCTCAGTAGTCAACGGATTCTTCCCGTTAGGCTGAGACATGGAATGAAACAGTTCTCCCCAGGTGCCGTCGGAATTCTGCGCAGATAAAATTTCCTGCGCATGTTTTCCTGCTGTGTAATTGCTATATTCCATTGACAAATCCTCCAAATAGTTTATTTCTGAATTCTTCCACATCCGAAATGTTCTTTTCAAACGGCACATGAACAAATACCATCTTTGTATCAAGTCTGTTCTCTTCGATGTACCGCAGTCCATTCCAATACAACTCATTGCAAAAGGAAGTTCCGGCATTGCAGGAAAGTTTTGCCAACAATCCCACTTGCTCCATCGTACATTTCAGTTTCTCACAGTCGAAGGATGTCTCTACATATACTTCACCTTTTCTTGCCCTTGTTTCAACATGTACCTTATCCTTGATATTGGGTCTCTGCCCAAAACTAATAACATAATCAAAAGGTTCCTGCTGCAATGCTTTTATCAATAATTCAGAATCCTTCACCTTGTCATTCGGCAAATACAGAACTTTGTATTTTAAATCCGGTTCTACGCCTTTTACCAATAACTCTGCGGATGTTCCGCAAAAAGCGGTCACCAATATTCTTTTCCCGACCATACCTTACAACCTCTTTAAACAGGAATGTTTTTCATCCAATGCAAATCCGTTTTTCTTATAAAAATTCAGTGTACTTTCCTTGTTGGACCCGGTTTCCAAAAATACTTTATAGCAATTAAATTCCTTTGCTATTTCGGTTGCCTTATCTAAAAGTGCTGAGGCAAACCCGCGATTCTGATAAT
Organism: Lachnospiraceae bacterium; assembly: GCA_045593825.1. Lineage (GTDB taxonomy): Bacteria > Bacillota > Clostridia > Lachnospirales > Lachnospiraceae > SIG299. The sequence goes on along the minus strand of JAZNXI010000086.1, from coordinate 21,508 downwards.
CGCCATGGGTTACTACGTTTTCAATTACCGCAAAAGGACGGACATTGTGGGTAAGTCCTTCAATGATTGCAACTTGTACTGTAGATACGGCCTTGCCATCTTCTTCTGCCACCAATAAAAATTTGTCATCGGCGTTTGCAAATCTATTAATCACTTCTGTCCAGCGGTTCATGTCCTGTTCTTCCTTTGGCGGAAACTTTGTCAGAAATTCAAAATATAAGGTTTTTAAATCATTTGCATCTGCTGCTGTTGCTTCTCTGATAATCATATGCTCCTCCGCTACAGTCTTTTTCCATAGTACTCCACATCAATTGTTGTTCCGTCCGGGTAACGTTCCACACCATTTTTAATATGCTCCGTAAACCCGTAATGGAAATAAATCTCTTTGTTCTCTGTCTCTTCCGGTTCCACACCAAGGGTTACCTTTTCGTAGCCACGGTTCTTTAAATCTTCTATCATATACCAAAACAGCTTTGAAAAATACCCTTTCCCCTGATATTCCGGAATGGTCCGGAATGCCGATAAATACACTGTCTTTTCATCCACCAGGCCATCGCTGTTTTGGGCGATACTTCCATTTAAAATTGCCGTTGCCTCACTGATAATTTTTCCGTCCAGAATGCCGTAATAGGGAGTGGATTTTCCCTCCTGCATGTGCTCAATGCTACTCTTTTTCCAAGTAATCCAGTTGTCCTTGTCTTCCTCGGCATGGGCAATTTCGTAATCCCACTTTTCATTCATTTCATCGAGGGTGGCGATTTTGCAAATATACTCACTCATACAACACCCCTACAAATCCATCCGAAGCACAATCTCGTCGTTGCTGATTTCTCCGGTTGGTTTGAAACCAATCTTGGTATACACATGCTCCGCAATCTTGTTTTCCGGGCGCTTCATGCGGATGATGGTATCGAAATTTTCTTCTGTAATTGCTCTGAAATTAATCATTTTTCTACTCCCATGTCAACTCATAAGACCCGGTAGCGTTTTCAAATTTGTAGACCATGTAATATCTCTGCTTCTTGTCTACAGTAATGGTGCCCTCCGGTGCCTCCGGTGATAAGCACATCACCACCTGTTTTTCTTTATCCAGCAATTCTATTGAAACACTTCCGTCTGCCAGACCGGCATTTAAATTGAACTTGTACTCCTTGCTCTTACGGAATTTTGCCACTTTTTTAAGTGTCCCGCTACACTCCACAAACTGTGTCCAAAAAGCATTGGTTCCACGATTTTTACCAACAAAAGCCTTGGCCGACTTGCTGCCGGAAATCATGTAACCGTTAATATACAATACATAATAAATGACCGGTAATAACAATAAAATAAGTAATGGTTTCATTTTCTTTTCCTTTCTGTCTTCCGAAATTTCAATGTCAGGTGCTTTATGCCTCATTTACCATCTTGCCGCACATATGCTCCGGCACCAGTTTTAAAAGCAATGTCCTGTGACTGTGCTGCTCAATTTCCTTGCGGATGTACTCCTCGTCCTGTGTAAACTTACGGCTGAGCTTTGTGGCAATATCAATGATGGCTTCCATATCATCTAAAATTTCCATCCGGCCAAACACAATGACACTCTTTACATTCAGCGCCCATTCGCCCTCGTTTCGGTACCCTTTGTCATAGACGCAAAACGAAACCTTGTCATGCTTTTTCAGCGCATCCAGACGGTGTCCGTTCATGTTTCCGCAGTGGAAATAAATAGCGCCATCCTCTTCATTGTACCAATGGTTCATGGGCATTCCGTAAGGGTAATCATTATCACCCAGAACTGATAAAACGCCTCTGGTTTCACTCCGCAAAACAAAAATACATTCCTCTGTAGATAACTGCCTATTTTTTCTGGTTAATTCTCTAAACATAAGCTCGTCTCCTCTATCACAGTAATTTCTCCATATACCCACAAGTAAACGGAAAGAACTCAAACTTCTGCGTTCCCACATGAACAAAACCAAACTTCTCGTACCACTTGCGAAGCACCTGATTTTCTTCCACGATACCGATTTTCATTTTTGTACAGCACTGTTCTTTTGCTGTTTCAAAGGCAAGCTCCACCAATTTTGCACCGATGCCGTCATGACGGTATGCCGGCAGCACGCTTAAGTTATTCAACTCGCACTCATTATTTTCCAGCCAAAGCAGCGAACAATATCCCACAATTTTTCCATCTGCCACATAACCATACATTGGACGATGCTCTCCGTTTAAATGCCAGTTCAAACGGTTTTCGTCGGTAGCAAAGGCTGTGTACCGCGGAGCATTTTCCGGTGTGATGTTAAATTCCTCTGCCACGGTGGCAAAGCTGTTGCGGATAACCTGCACACATTCTGCTAAGTCTTGTTGTTCTATTTTCTTTATCATTTCTAATGTTACTATCCTTTCCACATAAAAGTCATCACCTATACCAAAAGCTTCTTTTTCGCCATCATAAAGTACACAAAAATTTTATAACCCGCGTACCCATACATATGATCCAGCCCGGAATAAGTATAGCTGAGATACGCTTCCTTCATGCCCACATCCTTCAGATATTTCGTTCCCAACGTTACCATATTAACTGCAATATGTCTTCCTTGGTACTCCGGATGCACCGTTGTACAACCTACGCTGCCGAGACCGCTTTTTGCCTCCCTGTCTACGATTAATGTTCCGACAACCCGCTCTCCGTCTGTAGCAACTAAAACTCTGGAACTATCATTCTCCGTATACAAAAATTCGTTCTGGTACCATCCGGTGAACTCCTCCCAGGCAGCGTTAGTACACTCACAAACATCTGCCAAGTCCTCTATGGTTGCAAAACGATACTGAATACCATCAATAACGTCACCAACGCTGTGCTCATTCTTGCTAAACTCACACAGCGGAAACTTCATGTCAAAGCAGTTGCAGTCCCAGGAATGCTGATAGCCTCTCTTTTCAAAAAAGCGACTGGCAATTTCATTAACTCTCTCATCCAACTGCTCATTTTCCGCCGGGGCATACTGCTTGCTTGTCGGCACACCGGGAGCAAGATAATCATCACCCGCGCCCACAATAACCTCACTATAACCCGCATCTTTAATTGCTTCTTCCGACTTTTTCAGCAACCGGGAACCTAACCCCTGATTACGATACTTTTCCTCCACACAAAGCAGTAAAATTATATTTTTATGTATGACTGACACACCGATTAATTTCTGCTCCTCATTCCGTTCTTCAATGATTTTATTATCCGGATTCTCTAAAATCCGAAGGACTTTTTCCTCATCCCTCACAATGTAAGGAAGCGTTTCCCGAAATAACTTATAAACTTCTCTCACAATATTTCCCTTTCTATATATCGCGCCACGCCGTCCTCGTCGTTACTCTCCACAACCACGTCCGCCGCTGCTTTTACTGCATCAATGGCATTTGCTACCGCAACACCGATGCCACAGTTTTTCAAAGATTCGATGTCATCATTATCGTCGCCAAAATAAACGGCATCCTCCGATTCAATACCGCAAGCCGCAAGCATCATCTGAATGCCGTTCCACTTAGTCGCCTGCTTATTCATAATCTGCACAAGATTATCATTTGCCACGGTACAATAGGTATCCTCGGTCAGCAACGTTTCTACAAGAGGTCCTATGTTTTCATTTTCTCTACTCACCAAAATTTTATATACCGGACCGACCGTTGGAAGCTTTGGAAACTCATGAAACACGATTGCATTCCATATTGGAATCTCAATATTCGCATACACCTCATTTCCACACTCCAAAGAAAGAATAATATCCGGCAATTCACACAACCGCTCCAAGATTCCTTTCACACTTTCTCTTGCAATCGGATACCCTTCTGCCTCATGTCCCGGTATACTTACGCCTGCACCATTCATAACCGTCATGGCATCAAAATGTACCTGCCTGTGATAATCCATAATAGCACGCTCCGGCCGGGCAGTTGCCGCCATAATGAGGATGCCGTTTTCATGGCATTTCTGTAACACCTGCAGTGTAAAGTCTGAAATTGTTTTGTCGGTACGTAACAGGGTTCTATCTAAATCAGTAATAATGGCTTTCATACATTTGTATCCTCCTTTGTTCAGTATAACATACTACACAGAAATCTTCCATGCTCATTTTGAAGGTACCGCTTAGCGCGTGTACCAAAAAAGGACCGCATCAAAGCGGTCCTTCAAAAATTACAGTCTTGTTGTTACAAAAATATCGTAGATTGCCTTAATGGCAGTCTCAAAGTCGGAGTTCTTCACACCGATGATGATGTTAAGCTCACTGGAGCCCTGGTCAATCATTCTAACGTTGATGTTGTTGTGCGCAAGGGCAGCAAGCACTCTGGCAGCCACACCACGGTTGGACTTCATGCCACGGCCTACTACTGCGATAAGAGCAAGGTCAGCGTCGATTTCGATGCTGTCCGGCTTCGCAAGGCGGTGCAGGGTGGATAATACGTGCTGCTCTCTGCCTTCAAATTCCTGCTGATGTACAAATACGCTCAAGGTATCGATACCGGATGGCATATGCTCGAAAGAAATACCGTTTTCTTCAAACGCCTGAAGAACCTTGCGGCCGAAACCAACTTCGGAGTTCATCTTGTCTTTTTCAATGTTAACGGAAACAAAGCCCTTCTTGCCCGCAACACCGGTAATGGTGTACTCGGACTGCTTGCAGGTGCTCTCTACAATCATGGTTCCTTCGTCTTCCGGACGGTTTGTGTTACGGATATTGATTGGAATACCGCTGATGCGAACCGGGAACAGTGCATCTTCGTGAAGTACGGAGAAGCCCATGTAAGCAAGCTCGCGGAGTTCCTTATATGTAATAGTGTTAATGCCTACCGGATTCTCAACGATTCTTGGGTCTGCTAAGAGAACGCCGGAAACGTCGGTCCAGTTTTCATAAATGTTGGCATGCACAGCTCTTGCCAGAATGGAACCGGTAATATCGGAACCGCCTCTGGAGAAGGTCTTAACGGTGCCGTCCAGCTTTGCACCGTAGAAGCCAGGAAGAACTACGTTTTCGTATTCCTTCATTCTTGCCTTTAATGCTTTGTGGGTTTCTTCTGCTAAAAACTCACCGTTTTCATCAAAGAAAATTACTTCTGCTGCATCTAAGAACTGATAACCTAAGTATTCCGCCATGATAATACCGTTTAAATACTCACCACGGGAAGCAGCGTAGTCTTTGCCGGCCTTTGCCGCAAACTGCGCCTTCACGGTTTCAAATTCTTTATCTAATAAATCTGCTCTCAAATTAAGGCCTTTGATGATTTCTTCATATCTTGCCTTAATCTGTTTCAGCTCTTTATCATAACTTTTGCCTGCTTCTGCCAGAGCATAGCATGCATATAACATATCTGTTACCTTAGTGTCCTTGGAGTCACGTTTGCCCGGTGCAGATGGAACCACATATTTTCTGTCTGCTTCTGCCCGAATGATATCGCCTACTTTTTTAAACTGCTCCGCACTTGCCAGGGAGCTTCCACCGAATTTAACTACTTTGCTCATGCTTATTCTCCATTTCTGATTTTACTGTACTAAAGTATATTCTCTATAATACACATTTTTCCGAATTTCGCAAGACCTAATTTTAAAAAGAACCCCGATTTTTTCGGGATTCTTTCAATTTTTACAAAATTCTCTGTCCGTTAATAACTAATCTGAAGTCCAAAGCCAGTTTTTCTGCCGCTTTACGACATAAAATCATACGTCCCATAAAGATTTCGAAATAATCCATAACTGCACACACCGTAGTATCAATCACCAGGTTCAGCTCAATATGAGAACCGTTTACCACATGCACCTCCGACTGCTTTACGGAAAAGTTTACTCTGTCGTGGATATCAAAGGTGGATGGGTCCTGATTGCGCACTCTGGTGTAACGTACATCGGTCTTATCTGCTAAGATAAGGGCTGCTGCCACCGGATTAACCGGGAATGCCGTGGATTCATCATGGTTGCCAATTGCAGTGATAACCGTGGAAATTTCCTCCGGGTCCATGCCGAGACGGTCCAAAATACGGAATGCCATAACAGCACCGCTCTGGGCATGGTCCACGCGGTTGATAACATTACCGATATCATGCAGGTAGCCTGCAATCTTTGCCAGTTCAATATCCCGCTCCGGATAACCAAGAGTTTCTAAAATAGTTCCCGCAAGTTCTGCCACCTTGCCCACATGCGGGAAACTGTGCTCGGTGTAACCAAGGGCCACCAAAGACTCGTCCGCCTTCTTTATATAGGTTCTTACCGCGTCATCATTTACAACATCTTTCCATGTAATCATACACCATTAACCTCTTTTCCTTTTTACTCAATTCTGATTATCCCTGATATACCGGGAAAGTAACCGTAATTTTTGTTCCTTCCCCAGGTGTGCTTTCCAAGTTAAGCTCCGCATCATGCTGAGCCACAATATGTTTTACAATGGCAAGTCCCAGACCGGTACCTCCGGTTTCTTTGGAACGGCTCTTATCCACCCGGTAAAACCGCTCAAAAATACGGTTCTGATGCTCCATAGGAATACCGATACCGGTGTCGCTGACAATGAAATTAACATGCTCCTTTGTCTTTTCCACCTGCACCTTTACCATACCGTTTTCTTTGTTATAGCGGATGGCATTATCGCACAGATTCCACAAAAGCTCCTCCAACAGACCTGCATTTCCATACACCACTGCAGATTCACCCACATAGCGTAGGGAAACATTTCTCTGCTCTGCAGACATTTTTAAACTCTCCAGATTATTTTGTACCAGTTCAGCTAAATTTACCTGCTGCATCGGTACCTCATATTCCGTACGGTCCATTTCCGATAAATGAATAATATCATTAATCAGTGCCAAAAGTCTATTGGAATTGTGCCGGATTTCTTTTGCATAGTGCTTTACTTCTTCTCCCTGCACCATGCCGGCTTCCATCAGCTCGGAATAGCCGGAAATTGCCGTAAGCGGTGTTTTTAATTCATGGGATACATTTGCCGTAAAATCCTGACGCACTTTCGCCGCCCGCAAAATATTTTCATGCTGGGTGCGGATGGTCTGCATAAAAGGCTCCAATTCCTTATATTCGGAAGTAACCTTTGCTTCCGGCCGGTCCAGATTGGATGCCAGCTCCTTTAACGGCCGGATAATGCTCTTTGCAAAAATTCTTGCCAAAAGCACACAAAGTCCAATCATCAAAAGCAAAGCAACAAATATTCCGGGCAGTGCACTGAAAATAATTTTCCAGGTACTCTGTGCCGCCTCGGAAACACGCAGCACCGTACCATCTTCCATGCGGGCCGCATAGTAATAGGTATTATCCTCCAGGGTTTCCGATCTTCGGATATCCACACCTTCTCCATTTGCTAATGCTTCCCGGAACTCCGGACGTTCTGCGTGATTCTCCATAATATCCTGATTGGCATCTGTATCACCCAAAACATTACCGTCATTATCAATCCAGGTAATACGGACATTACCGGATTTAAAATCTGTGACATAAATATCTGTATTTTGATACAGGTCCGCCTTTACAAGCAGACCTGTATAGGATTTCAAATCTTCAATTATCTGTTGCTGCAACAGCTGACGGAACACCACCGTAATCAATGCCATGGTAACCACCGTGGCAAGAATGGCAATGGTAATCAGCTGGCGGTTAATTTTTCTTCTCATTCAATTACGTACCCTACATTTCTGACAGTGCGGATTCTGGCGCCTTCTTCCTGAAGTTTCTGGCGCAGTGTCTTTATGTGCATATCTACCGTTCTGGTTTCACCCTCAAAATAAGTACCCCAGACCTGGCCCATAATCTGTTCGCGAGTCAGGACAATTCCCTGATTGGCAATTAAATATTTTAACAGCTCGTACTCTTTAAAGGTAAGCTCCATCGGAATATCCTTTACAAAAGCAGTACGACGTTCTCCGTCCATGAAAATATCCCCCAGACGGTAAAACTTTTCTTCCGTATCTGCCATTGTACGGCGAAGCAGTGCCTTTACACGGGATACCAGTTCCATAACGCCAAATGGTTTGGACAGATAATCATCTGCTCCCATATCAAGGCCGCGGACCTTATCCAGCTCTGTGGATTTAGCAGTTACCATAAGAATCGGAAGCTTCTTTGTATCACCTCTGTTACGAAGTTTCTTTAATATATCCAGCCCATCTTCGTCCGGAAGCATAACATCTAAAAGCACCAAATCCGGTGTACGCTCATCCAGACGGCGGTAAAATGGCTTTGCCAGTTCAAAGGCTTCTACGGTATAGCCGCTGTTCTTTAATGCAATTGTCTCGATTTCCCGGATGTTCCGGTCGTCTTCTACAATATAAATAATCGCCATAGTATCGTATCCTTTCGTGATTATTTTAATATGCGGCATGAAATTTTGCAATAAAATTCCATGCCGCAGTCAAATTTCCTTTTATCCTTACTTTGTTGCCGCAATCTCCGGCAGACTGTATTCTCTCTGTACTAATTCAATGGCACGCTTAAATTCATCCTCATCCTTTAAGTGACCGATATACTGATGAGCCTCTACATCATGGTCTCCACTCTGGATAATGCTTACCGCTACGTTGGAGCAATGGTCGGATACACGTTCATAGTTTGTCAGAATATCATTTAATACAAAGCCAAGTTCAATGGTACATTCACCGGCACGAAGTCTCTGGATATGACGGTTTTTAATTACCTGATTCAAATCATCAATAACCTCTTCCACCGGTTCAACCTTTTTCGCAATACTGATATCATCATATTCAAAGGCTTCTACTGTCATATTTAAAATATCCTTGATAGCTCTGGTGTACACCGCAAGTTCTTCGGTTGCTGCATTAGAGAAAGATATCTTCTTCTCATGAATTTCTCTTGCCGCATCACAGATATTTAATGCATGGTCGGAAATACGCTCCCAGTTACCAATGGAGTGAAGCAAGGTATTTACTGTGTGGCTGTCCTTACCGGATAAATCCCTGGAGCTTACCTTTACCAGATAAGCACCCAACTCGTCTTCATAACGGTCCACTAAAGTTTCCATTTCTACCAGTTCTTTTTCTCTCTTTTCGCTGTAATTATCCAACAGTTCAATGGCACCAAACAAAGACTCCTTTGTGATTCTTGCCATGTCGTCGGTAAGTTTCTTACACTGCTCTAACGCAATGCTTGGAGTATCTAAGAAACGTACATCCAGGGCCTTGAAAATATTCTCCTTTTCCTGGTCTTCCTTGGAATCCTTTACAATAAACGTAGCAAGTTTTACAAGCTGGTTGCCGAACGGAAGAAGCAGACAGGTGGCACCGATGTTGAACAAACTGTGCACTGTAGCAATACCTGCTGCATCGGCAGGAGTATTTAAAAATTCGAAGGATACAAACGCATTTAGGGTATAGAACACAATCATAAACACGGTAGTACCGATAATATTAAAGAGCAGATGTACCGTAGCTGCACGTTTTGCATTCTTACTGGTACCGATACTGGAAATAATCGCAGTTACGCAGGTACCGATATTCTGACCCATAATGATTGGCAAAGCAGTTCCGAAAGGTACTGCACCGGTCATACAAAGTGCCTGTAAAATACCAACGGATGCAGAGGAACTCTGGATAACTGCAGTCAGTATCAAACCTGCCAACATACCAAGAATAGGGTTAGAAAACATAAGTAAAATGTTAGTAAATTCCGGCACATCCTTTAACGGCTTTACTGCCGCACTCATCTGGTCCATACCGGTCATAAGGATAGCAAAACCGATTAAAATGGTACCGATGTTTTTCTTCTTTTCGCTCTTGCAGAACATCAGTAAGATGATACCGATTAATGCAAGAATTGGCGAGAAAGAGCTTGGCTTTAATAACTGAAGCACAAAGGATTCACCCTCAATACTTGCCAGACTTAATAGCCATGCAGTTACTGTGGTACCGATATTGGCACCCATGATAATGCCCACTGCCTGGGTAAGCTTCATAATACCGGAGTTTACGAAACCAACCACCATAACGGTTGTAGCAGAAGAAGACTGAATGATACCGGTTACCAAAGTACCCAGCGCCACCGCCTTCAAACGGTTGGAAGTTAATTTCTCCAGCAAGCGTTCCAAACGTCCGCCGGAAAGTTTTTCTAAGCCTTTGCCCATAGCATCCATACCAAACAGGAATAAAGCAAGTCCGCCTATTAATGAAAATACGCCAAAAATGTCCATTGTAATTATTTCTCCTTTGTCTTCATTCAACATACTCAAGCTGACATTTGTATTATGTACTCTAAAAAAATACGCCATCGGTTTCTCTTTGACCTTTCCGGGTCAGGAAAGCAAACCGATGGCGCATGGGTCAGCTTTTATCTGTGTTTGATTACATAGACAGAATAAAAGCGTTATGTAAAATTTGAAATCAAAGTTTTGTAAATTAATTGTAAAATAGAAATTTTTATCTGGAGCCACCGCCGACACCGCCGCCGGAGAATCCGCCACCTCCGCCAACAGAAGAAGAACCGCCACTTCCGGACGCTGCTGCGTCCTTGGCTGCCTTATCCACAGAATTATGCATGCCGTGATAGTAGCCATAACACCATAAATAATGGTGATGATAAGTATCCAATACCGGCAGTCTGTCCGGATACAACCGCTTCAGCTGCTCAATGACATCCTCGGCACAGCCAAACAAGGTGGCATATACCATGTACTCCTGCCAAAGATTCGCTTCCCAAATATTCCGTTCCGACATCTGCGCACTTTCTTCCAGGTACTTTTTCAAGCCGACCACCTGTGCCAGCTCGCTCTTACCGGTTTCGCTTAAATGCTTGATACGGCTGCCGGAAGTTTTAACAAATCCCCACTTGTTTCTAAAGGCTGTTTCGCCGTTTTTCTTTGTATCCTTAATAAATTTCTCGATTTCCTCATAATGCTCGTAGGAATAATCCTCTAAAGCCTTTTCCTTCAGCACACCGGTACCATCTGCCGCTGCAGAAAGAATGTAGAAAAGCTTACGTTCCGGTGCAGTATCAGGCTCACAAAGTAAGCGAAGCTCCAGTGTTGGTTCTGCGGTACCGAAGGTATCTGCCGTTTCCCGAAGCTCCAGACAATTCTTGTTCATCATGGAAAGCATCAGGGCACCCATAATCAGGCTGTCTTCCTTGCTTATGCCAAAGTGTCTGGCAAGATAATGGGTCATTTCGATATTGCCACCGTTTGGCACGTCTGCAAAATATCCAACGCTTTCCGCAAATGCCTTATTTTCTTTCGTTACCTTGGCGGAATATATAGCCGCCCCGGCTATGGCAGCAAATGCTCCTCCGAAAATCACAGCAACCAATGCAATGGCTGCCTTTTCATCACCGTCGTCACTATCACCATGACCGTAATCGCTGTCCTTCATTGCTTCTTCCCGGACTGCCGCAAACGCCTCATCGGTAACGGACTTTCTTGGAGATAACAAACTTTTCTCCAGTTCCACCATCACAATCATGGAATTGTCGTCTTCCAAATCTTTTTCTGTGTAAGCAACTACTCTGCCACCCTGAAATTCGATTCTGCCCTCGAAACCAAAGGCCCAGATGTTTGCATTAGAATCATTCAACGGAGTACCGTCTTCCATTACAATTTCGATTCTGCCCGCCGTAGGGAAGGTGGACATCTCCGGATTGATAAACATAAAATTGGTACCGTTGGCATCCCGGTAGCCCTTAATAAAGTCGGTTACCACATAGGAAAAAGTATATTCCTTGTGCCCGTACTCGGTGATACCAAAGCAAAGCTCCACACCGTCCTTAGTTTCCACAATGCCGCATTTGCCGGCTTTCTTTTTAAAGCTCCAATCCACGTCCCAATCTTCCACATAAGTATACGGACCGTTTTCATCAGATACACTAAACTCAGAAATACCGATATCACCGGTGCGGATTGGCAAATAGTTTTCGGTTCCTTTTTCAAACTCGCCGGTCCAGTACTGGGTAATCACCGCACTGCCATCCTCTCTGATAACAACCTCGATGTCGATGTTGGTGACATGGTTGCTTGCAGCGTAGGCTGTGATAGTGGAACCAAGAGTTACACCAATCAGAACCAGCACTGCAAAAACCGTTGCCGTAAGTTTTCTAAACTGTTTCATAACAATCTCCTTTCTCTCCCACATAAACAATTATGAATTTGTTGCTATTATTTTACTACGGACCGTGTAAAAAAAGCAATAGTACCATCGTACATTTTCTTTATGAAACATACAATTGTCCTCTTGACACAGACAAATAATGGTAGTATAATCACCCCATTAAACTGAATAAGGCTAAATGAAATCAGCAGGAGATTAGGCGTTTGCCTTTCCAAAGGGGTAATACTCTCGGGTGTCATTTTGACGGGGACTGCTGACGGATAGCAATCTGGAGAAGTCCGCTTTAATGCGGATGCCGAAGGTGCAAGGGAAAAACCCAAATCTCTCAGGCAAAAGGACAGATCATTTTTTACGGAACATTTTTGTGTACCGTTGTCGTTTTCTTCACCGCTATCCGGATTGGTTAGCGGTGTTTTTTGTTTAACAATTTTTTTACATAGGAGGTTCCTTTTATGGACAAAATCTTACAAACAATAGAAAGCATCAATGGCGAAATTAACAGCGTTGTATGGGGTGCCTTCGGTCTTTTACTCCTTGTCGGCACAGGTATCATCGTTACCGTAATGACAAAATTCTTCCAGATTTCACACATTGGTTTATGGTTTAAGAAAACCATCGGCCGTCTTTTCAAGCAGGACGTTATCAAGCACAGTAAGGAAGCGGGTTCCATTTCTCCGTTCCAGGCACTGTGTACCGCCCTCGCAGCAACCGTCGGTACCGGTAACATTGCCGGCGTTGCTTCCGCCATCTGCATCGGTGGCGCAGGCGCTGTATTCTGGATGTGGGTTGCCGCATTCTTCGGTATGATGACCAACTACGCAGAAAACGTTCTCGGTATTTACTACCGCAGAAAGAACGAAAACGGTGAATGGTCCGGTGGTGCTATGTACTATCTTGCGGATGGTCTCGGCAAGAAGAAGGGCATGAAGCATGTGGGAAAGGTTCTCGCAGTTCTTTTCTGTCTCTTCGCCATGCTTGCTTCCTTCGGTATCGGAAGTATGGGCCAGGTAAACAAAATCGTTACCAACGTAGCCCAGGCCTTTGATGTTTCCGCCCTTTCTTCCATTGAAGTATTTTCCGGCGTTTCTTTATATAACATCATCCTCGGTGCCATCGTTATGCTTCTTACCGCCCTTATCACTCTGGGCGGTTTGAAAAGAATTGCCAATGTTGCCGAGAAAATCGTACCTTTCATGGTAGTGCTTTTCGTTGCCGGCAGCCTTGTTATCATCGGCGTAAACTATGCAAATATTCTTCCGGCATTAAAGGCTATTTTCGTAAATGCATTCTGTCCTGAAGCATTCGTCGGCGGTGGTATCGGTGCCGTTGTCAGCAAGGTTATTACCCAGGGCTTCAAGCGTGGTGTATTCTCCAACGAAGCAGGTCTTGGTTCCTCCGTTATGGTTCACTCCAACTCCAACATTAAGGAGCCTGTTGTTCAGGGTATGTGGGGTATCTTCGAAGTATTCGCTGACACTATGGTAGTCTGCACCATGACCGCTCTTGTTATTCTTACCGCAGGCGGCCTGGAAGGCGGCGTATTTAACGTTGTAACCGGCGAAATCGCAGCAGGTTATACCGACGCAACGCTCGTTGGCGGTGCATTCAACACCGTATTCCCATGGTTTGGTATCGGCGGAAAGTTTGTTGCCATTGCAATGTTCCTGTTTGCATTCACTACTGTACTGGGCTGGTCCCACTATGGTTCCAAGGCATGGGAATATCTCTTCGGTGCCAAGACAACCGTTGTCTTCCGCATTCTCCACGTATGTACCGTTATCTTCGGTGCGGTGCTTACTTCCTCCCTTGCATGGGATATTTCCGACACCTTTAACGGTCTCATGATGATTCCTAACCTTATCGGTGTCCTGACTCTTTCTCCTCTGGTTGTTAAGATTACACAGAACTACTTAAGAAGAACCAAGAAGGGCGAAGACATTGAGCCTATGTACAATGTAGACCCTGAGGTTCAGAAACAGGAGATGGCCCGTGAGGTAGCCGAGAACTAGTTTTCGTCAGAATATATTTGGATTAATAGTTTAAGGGGCTGCGATCCGGTGTGGTTGCAGCCCCTTTTTTTGTATTATACCTCCCCCAACCGACTATCTATATAGTCTCTGAGTCCCGCTACACTGTTTATCGGAAATTGCTCTGCCACCCCCGCAAAATACTTCCTAATAGCTTCTTTGGAGATTACCACATTAGATCGACCCTGCGGCAAACAATGTGCCCGTGCCTCCTGCCATGGCGTTTCCGTATGAGTGATTTCCTCCAGTGCTTTTCCACTGTACATACCAAAGGAATCTACCACCAGCTCAATCGCAATTTTTTCTTCCCGGGAAAGCTCCCGGAACCGGTTTTGTAATAGTGAAAAACGGTTATCTTCAATAGGATTGTATTTGAAATTGCGGAATACCTCGTACACATCCTTATACACCGGTCCGTGTACCCATGCCACACAATCTTCTGAAAACAACTCCTTCTGAAACAGTTGCATATAAACGCCCTGGATGTAGTATAACATTTTTTGAAGCGCCAACGGCGTAATTTCCTCTGCAAGATAAAAAATATAAGAAATGGCCAACAGCATTTTTTCTGATAAGGAATATAACGGTTCCAGTTCCTTTGCCGCCCGCATTGCCTTTTTATATGCTGCCTCCCCGATTTTATCTTTGTTTTCCTCCAGCTTTTCCATCATAAACCGTGGAGATTTTAATGCCCGGCGGATAACATCGGAATATTCTTTGGAGGGAATCTGCCCCGCCAGATACCGGGTAACGGTAATCTCGCCAAAGCCCAGTGCCAGCGACAGCGGTGCCTTTCCAAGTTTGTAAACCTCCATTAAATCGCTGATTTCTTTTATGGTTACAATATCCTCCGCTTCCCGATATTGTAAGTCTATTTCCTGTGCGTTAATATCCATCAGCCCCGGCACCGTTACCGGCGCACCGCACTGTGCACAGCGTGCTTCCAAAATAGTGAATTCATATTCTTTATCACGAATGGCTTTTGTGCAGGTGACGTATTGCATTTTGTATTTGGTTTCTGTACGGCATTCGATGCAAAAGGTGGTTTGTTTTTCCATAAGGGTTCCTCCTGACACTATAATTTTTACTTGAATTGATACTTCAACGGATATTCCTGTTTGTGTAACGAAATAACAATAACATACTGATTGGCCAGCTTGTTAATTTTAATATAAAGTGATACAGTTTCTATCTCTTGACCGAAACGGGGCATTAAACTTACATCTTTTCCAAAGATATAAAGTATTTCTTCCGGATGCTGCGGATGATCGTTTTGTACTGCTTCTGAGAAATCGTCTGTCTTCAGTGAAAGAAGAATTTCTTTTTCATCACCCTCATGAAATACATAATCAAAATATAATTCCCGGTTTTTCTGCCTTGGAGATATCTGATAGCGCCCTTCTTTTACTGCCCTTTGAACCTCCTCCAAATAAATTGCCACTTCCTCCTGTGTAACACTCAACAGGCTACCTCCTATTATGTAGATGATTGACTTTTTGCATTTTTCTATCATCATTATAGGACAATGATAGGATTTTGTCAATATACTATCATTACAAGGCGCCACTATAAACATAATAATTGCAATATTTCAGCAATTCATTTATTATATAACTAAGGTTTTAAATTATACACATATGAGGTGACTTTATGGCAAAGGGATATATTTATATAATGACAAATCCTGCCCTCAATGGCATGGTGAAATTGGGATATGCTACAAATGTTGAAACAAGAAGACAGCAGTTAAGCACCACTGCCCTTCCATATGACTATGAAGTATATGCTACATACGAAACCAGTGGCAATCTGGAAGACAAAAAACTCCATAAACTAATTGATAACCTAAATTCAGACCTCCGTGTTTCCAAAAACCGAGAGTTCTTTGTTATGTCTCCCGAAGAAGCTTACAACTTACTTGAAGCTATCGCCACAATAAGCGGTACGCAGGACAAATTAAGAAAAATGCAGGTTGCCGCCACTTCCACCACCACTACAAAACCAAAACGCCCTGCTATCAATTTCTTCGAATGCAATATTCCACTAGGCGCAGAACTTGTTTATGTTCCGGACCCATCCATAAAAGTCACTGTTGCAAGCGAACGAAAGGTTTTATACAAGGAGGAACTTACTTCTATTTCAGGTATCGTCTCCGACATCAAAGGTTATCCTGTTGCCGGGCCTCAATACTTTACATACAATGGAAAATTACTGGCAGATATTGCAGAAGAAACACAGTGGAAAAATTATTAAAGATACATTACAAAAAGCACGCAGAATTGCGTGCTTTTTGTAGCAGTTTAAGATTTCTTTGTTGCTCTTTTCTTATGCAATACAATTCTTTTTCGCTTTGATTTTCTTACTCTTGCGTCCGCACTCACTTTCCCGCTATAATATACCAATCGATTCCATACTTCAGAATCTTCTTCATACAGCAATTCAATATGCTCTATATCTTGCATTCTAAAAGTTATTGACATCTTATGTTGACTGTGATCTCGTAAAAGTTGACCATCTTCTTTATTGTATATGCAATACTCTATTAGTGCAATATATGAATCTGAACCATTTTCGTCCATTAGTTTAAATGCCCCACCATAAAACCATTCTGAGTCTTTTGGGTATACTAACATCATTGTTCTTTTATTAAAATCTATTAAATCTTTAAAGGCATTATTCCCAAAAGTCTTCAAGCACACAATACTTAAAAGCTTTCTAATCTTATTACTATTATATAATTTCGCCAATAAGAAAGCAGAGATTATCGCAAAAATCACATAAACGATAACTTTAATATTTTCATCAAAATCAACTTTTACAAATAAAATGCTATGTATTGCTAAAAAAATAGTTTTTATAAACTTATTAGTAACCAAACTCCAAATACCAATCAGATATATTTCCATCTTGATACCCGTTAACCAATTAAAAATCATAATAAATATGTATCCAGCAAAAAATAAATCCAGTATTTCGTTTGTCAAATATATTAGTTCATGCAAGTCTATAATTATTTCCTCTCTTTCTTAGGTTGATTTGAAGTTGAATTCGGCTGAGTATTTGATGGTTTTACAGTTGTTTGATTTAAAATATCTGTTAGTGTCTGAGTATTATTGCTTCCACTTGTGTTTCCCATTAAGGAATGGATTAAGTATAATGATTGATCTTTATTTTCCTTATTTTCCATAAAAGTCCTCCCTTTTCACGAATATTTTTACATTATCAAACATTTGGTATCTGCGGCATCTCAACAAACACATCTTTCAGTTCATCCACAGTTCCTGCCTTTGCCCATTCGGACATTCCCGCTTTCCAAACCAAACTGTCTGCTGTGAACTGTCCTGTTGTTACCATCTGCTTTAAAACCGATACATCATACGGTCCTGCAGCCTTTCCATTTACAACCACATTATAAGCTGCCATTGGAACCAGCGGAGGTGTAACACCACCCTGCATCGTTTGACCCATGCCAGATAATATACCATTCATAGCACCTGCGATATTCTGTCCTACTGCTCCACCAACTGCCATACTAGCCATCATAGCAGCCGGATTAAAGCCCATGCCGCCACCATCGCCCATATTGATAGTGCCAGCACCATTGGCCCCCATCTGCCCTAAAGCATTTGCAGATGCAACGCCAATTTCTGCCTGCTTTTCAGTCTGATATGCTCCAATATTTGCGCTCATGGTCTGCATGTGCTGAGCATACTGTTCCTCTTCGCGTTGAATTCTAAGAGCCTTTTCGTAATTTTCAGCGTCAATTCTTTGCTTATCAGCAATATCCTTAACCTTCGCCTCAGTTTCTGCTTTAACTGTTGCAGATGTAACATCACGTGTAATGGACATAAGTTGTTTGTAACCTTCGCTGGATTTATCAATTTCAATGGCACTGATATCAACCGCAGTAACTGTAACACCAAAAGTTTCTGCAAATCGTTCTTTAATCGAAATTTCAACCACATCGTTTATCTGAGCAGTCTTAGACTCAATCTGCACTAAAGGAATATCATGAACTGCCGGAGCATTCGCAACAATGTCTTTTACATATCGTGTTACCGCATCTTTAACTTGCATCTGGAATGTTTCCAAATTAAAGGTATCAAGTCTATGTAATTTAATGAACTCACGATAATCTGAGATTCCAAAGCTGATTGTACCTCTTGTTGCTACTGGTACACCAAAATCTCCGTATCTTGGATCATATACATCAAAGAAAGGAACACCAAACTTAACCTGTACTAACTTCGCAAGATTGATGAAATATATCTCTGCCTGGAACGGAGAACTGCCATCAAATGCAAGTCCAATAATGTTAGAAAGTACCGGGAAGTTTGCAGTCTTTATTGTCTGGTCAAATGGCCCCTCAATAAAATCCTGCATAACACCATTTTTTTGCTTATATACAAAAACCGCAACTTCGCCATCCTTAACTCTTAAAGACGAACCCCAACGGATTTCGTTTTCTCTTTTACCAGAACTGGACTGGGAACCGGCCGGATGCCACTTCCAAATCAGGTAGGATGGTTCATCACATCTGATAACATCAGCCAAACCACCAGTTTTCTGTTTATTAAATAATCCCATAATTATATCCTCCTCTATTCTTCCGTTTCTTCACCATAAGTTTCTTTTATTTCATCTATTGTTTGATTAAATTCATCTATTGCCTCATTAAAACTATCTATTCCCGGCTGAACACCATCTTTAAAGCCTTCAACAAATCCACCAGAAGTATCTGCTTTCTTAGGTTCATCATTTGCCTTATCAATATCAGAACTTGGTACATACTCAAGTTTTACTCCATTCCGTGCAGCCTCTTCAATTACCTTTTCTATCCAATATTCTTTTCGAAGATCCCATTTACGTTCCATCTCAATATCATAACGTTGATAGTCAATGGAATCTGCAGTTCTAAGAGCATGTTTGTATTCCTTGTTTTCTAATGCTGTTTGAACATCGATTACAATGCTTTCAAGCCTTTCTAACTCAGCCGCCTCTCTTTTGGGCTCATTTAAAGAAGAAATTATTATTACAATAATCCCAATAGGAATCCAACCAAGCATTATAATCCACTTAACAATTCCTTTTAACTTAGCAACCTTTATTTCCCTATTACATTTATTATAAAGTTCATTTATCTCTTTAAATACATCTTCTGTAGAATAACTTCTTTTTGCTTTTTCATACACTTGCTGTACTTTTGAAAGCCATGCCAAATTTAATTCTTTTTCAGTTTTTGAAACATTCGTTCTTGAAACATCAAAAACACTCATATTCATGCTTGATGTTGCTAAAATCATAAACTCAAGCATATCTTCCTTGGAATTCGGAACAGCAAAGCTCTTAATTAAACTTATTTTCTGCTCATCCGTTTTCGATAATCTAATCTGCGCTTCAGAATATGCAAATAATCCGCTTGGTTTTTCATAATCCCTTTTGGATTCAATCGCTTCAAGCTTCAAAGCAAATTCTCTCACAGCACTGGAAGCTTTAGTTCCACGTAGTTCGTGTCCGCAAGCCGGGCAATTAATTTCAAATGCTTTTAACGCTTCGCCACAGCTAGGACATTTATACATTTTACCAGAAAACTCTTGTTTACGTGTTGATGAATCGCTACTATTTCCAATCGGATGTCCACATTTTTGACAGAACTTCGCATTTTCTACAATTTCAGTGCCGCAATTTATGCAATATGACATTTGATATTCCTCCTCAACATTTATCTTTTGGTACTGCGTCACATATATCTCCAATATTACAGTTAAGATACTCACAAATACGCAACAAAACAGATAATGCAACCTCTTCATTTCTGCGCATCTTCGTCATGGTACCGGTAGCAATATTCAAATCCTTTCGGAATGTTGCCTGATTGATTTCACGCTCAATCAACATAATCCATAATTTTTTATAACTAATTTGCATCTAATCACCTGTCTTTACTATAAAAATACGCTTTTATCTACTCATAGTATATACACCTGATGGTCATATTGTCAATCAAAATCTTTTCTAAAATCGCAACTTCTTGCGATTTTTTGCCATTTTTATAAGATTTTCATTTCAAACCAACGCACTCAATCTCACTCTCTCCCCTCGGTTCCTGTTCCACCCCTGCCCCTCATTCGTAAAACCTGCCGGCAAAGCCGCCAGCCGTTGCTTCGCAACTCTCCGTTTTACTCATGTGGGAGTAGTTATGTCCTCACAGCATAAAAAAGGAGCAAAAATCACGTGCAAGCACGCATTTTTGCTCCTTTTATTGCTGTGTGAACAGTAACTTTACTGCTTTTCGAAGACCGGCATATACTCAATCGGTGCATCTACCTTTACAGTACATCCACCTGCGTAGATTTCGCCTGTAGAAGTCAGCTTCCATCTTCCCTCCGGTAAGTACACTTCTCTTTCAAACTGGTTCAATTTAAGGATTGGTGCTACCAGATATTTATCACCGAACATATACTGGTCGGTAAGCTCCCAGCACTTTGCGTCGTTAGGGAACTCGTAGAACATGGTACGGATCAGTGGAGAACCGTTCACATGTGCTTCTTCGTATAACTTCTTGATGTAATCAAGCATATCACGACGTACATAGTAGTACTTCTTCATGATTTCGTAATTGTCTTCGCCGTAGCTCCAAAGCTCGTTTGGCTGGCCGGTATGTAAGTAGCCGCCGCCCCAGTCTCTGTCATCGAGAGGTGGGATGTTGTAAGGACCGCGGTCGCCGTGCATACGGAGTACCGGAGAATAAACCGCAAACTGGTACCAACGGATTAACAGCTGGCGGAAGTCAGGGTCGTTTACGTCGTCGGTCATGAAGCCGCCGATGTCGGTAGTCCACCATGGAATACCTGCAAGACCCATATTTAAACCGCACTGTAACTGGTCGGTAAATGCTTCGAAGGTACTTGGAACGTCACCGGACCAAACCACGTTGCCGTACTTCTGGGAACCTGCCCATGCACAACGGAGAAGGTTAACAACAGGCTTATCTTCCTTGCTCATTTCATCGTAGAATACACGGCTGTAAAGCTGTGGATACATGTTACTGCAGGTCAGCGCAGGACCTTCGAAGTAACGGTAGTTTTCAAAATCGTAGACGCCGTAGTCCGGCTCGGAGTTATCTAACCAGAATGCATCGATGCCAAGGTCGTAGTAATTCTTTTTACATACGTTCCAGACATACTTTCTTGTTTCCGGATTAAATACGTCGATTTCCACGCAGTCGCCCTGGTAGTCGTAGGTCTGCTCTGCGCCGCGCTCGGTCTTGATAAGAAGGCCAAGCTCTCTCATGTTCCAGAAGTGCTCACTTCTACGGTCTACGGATGGCCATACGGAAACGATAACCTTGATGCCCATGGAATGGAGCTCGTCTACCATTGCCTTAGGGTCCGGCCAGTAGGTCT
>JAZNXI010000085.1:0-15729 GCA_045593825.1 Lachnospiraceae bacterium | reverse complement strand
CATGGCTACGATCCGACTTTGTCCTACAGTTAAGGCGTCTGCTGGTTTTTCAACATGATCTTTAGAAATCTGAGATACATGTAATAACGCATCAACACCAGGAGCTAATTCAACGAAAGCACCAAAATCAGTCATACGAGCAACTTTACCAGTTACAACGTTACCAACTGCATATTTGATTTCAGCATCTTTCCATGGATTTTCATCATCGAATTTCATAGAAAGAGCAACTTTTGTTTCGCTAATGCTCTTAATATATACTCTAACAGTCTGTCCAACAGTAAATACTTTCTTAGGACTTTCTACTCTGCCCCATGACATTTCTGAAATGTGGAGTAATCCGTCAACGCCACCTAAATCGATGAATGCACCGAAATCTGTAACGTTCTTAACTGTTCCTTCAACAACATCGCCAACAGCGATTTTGCCGAATAATTCCTTCTGTGCTTCTTCTTTCTGAGAAACAAGGAGAGTCTTTCTGTTACCAATGATTCTTCTCTTCTTTGGATCGAATTCTGTGATAACGAAATCGATTTCCTGATCTTTGAATTTCGCAAGGTCTTTTTCATAAGTATCAGAGATAAGGCTTGCAGGAATGAATACTCTTGTTTCGTCTACTACTACGCTTAAACCGCCTTCTAATACTGCGGATACAGCAGCTGTTAAAACTTCCTTGTTGTTGAAAGCTTCTTCTAATCTCTTGCTGCCCTTTTCTGCTGCAAGTCTCTTGTAGGTTAATAACACCTGACCTTCACCGTCATTTACCTTAAGAACCTTTGCCTGCATCTTGTCGCCTTCCTTAACTAATTCTGTTAAGTCAACGTTTGGAGTGTTTGTATATTCGCTTCTGGTAATGATACCGTCAGCCTTATAACCGATATTTAAGACAATTTCATCTTCTTTAACACGAATAACAGTACCTTCAACTACCTCTCCGTTGTGTATTGTCTTAAAAGACTCCTCCAATAATTGTTCGAAACTTAAATCTGACATGCTGGTTTGAACCTCCTGAATAATATTGTTTGGGGTTGATGCCCCTGCTGTAATACCTACACTACGGAATGACTTAAAAAGGTTTAAGTCAAGGTCACTGAGTTTCTGTATGAAGTAAGTATTTACACATTGCTGTTTTGATATCTCATACAACTTACGTGTATTCGAACTATGCAGACCGCCGATGACAATCATAGCCTCTGATTCCTGCGCTAAGAGGCGGGTTTCTTTCTGACGTTCTTCTGTGGCACTGCATATCGTACTTAAAACAAGTATATCATACCTCTTTTTTTCAATAATTTCAACTAAATCTTGAAATTTCTTGCTATTAAATGTCGTTTGTGCCACAACACAGACCTTTTTACCGGGATTTTCTTCCAATTTTTCCGCATCTTCCGGCTTTTCCACCACGATAACGGGACCATTGCACCATCCGATGATACCCTGAACCTCCGGATGGGACTCCGTACCGATGACAATAATTTGTCTTCCGTTATTGCTCTGCTCCTCAACGATACGGTGAATCTTTTTTACAAACGGACAAGTGGCATCCAAAATTTCATGACCGCTGCCCTGCATTTCTTCAAATTCTTTTTTGGAAACACCATGGGACCTGATTATCAGTGTACCTTTTTCTGCCCGGTTCCATTCTTCTTTATCGGAAACAATTTGCACACCCATTCCCGCAAGACGCTCCGTAACCTCTTCGTTATGGATGATAGGACCGTATGTATACACCTTTTTACCGAGAGCTGCCTGCTGTTCCACCAATTCCACCGCACGCTTTACACCAAAGCAAAAGCCGGCGGTTTTTGCAACCTTCACTTCCATCCTTCAAGCCCCAATTTTTTCCGCAACAATTTTCTGCATTGCATCCACAACCTCAGGAATTGTCATATAGGAAGTATCCAGTTCTACCGCGTCCTCTGCCTTTTTCAGTGGGGAGACCTCACGGTTCATATCGCGGTAGTCTCTTTCTTCAATTTCCTTCTGTAAGGTTGCAAGGTCACATTCCATGCCCTTTGCCACCAGTTCATCATAGCGGCGCTTTGCACGCACTTCGGAAGATGCGGTAAGATAAATTTTTACTTCTGCATCCGGAAGCACCACCGTGCCGATATCACGTCCATCCATAACAACACTGGTTGTTTTTGCAAGATTCTGCTGAAGTTCTACCATCTTTGCTCTTACTTTTCCATGAACAGAAACCGCAGAAGCCATATTTCCTGCTTCAGGAGTGCGGATGAGTCCGTTTACATTTTCACCGTTTAAATAAACAACCTGCTCACCGTTTTCGTAAGCCAGGGATACATTTATATTATCAAGTTCTCTTACAATGGCAGCCTCATCATCTCCTGCAATACCCGCTCTGGAACAATACAAGCCGATAGCACGGTACATGGCACCGGTATCTACATACACCATGTTTCTGTCCTTTGCCAGATTCTTGGCAATGGTGCTTTTTCCTGCGCCTGCCGGTCCGTCAATTGCAATATTAATCTTCTTCATACAATATTCTCCATTCTATTTATTCCTGCCGCCAGGCAGGTGTTAGCACAATTTAATATATAGAACTGCCTGCCGCATAGCCCGTAGACCATGCAATTTGCAGGTTAAATCCACCGGTCATGGCATCTACGTCAAGCACTTCTCCCACAAAATACAGGCCGGAAACAAGCTTAGATTCCATCGTAGACGGCACAATATCCTTCACGGAAATTCCGCCTTTTGTAATAACCGCTTCTTTGTAGTCACGAAGCCCGGAAACATGCATCGTCAAATGCTTTAACAGATATCCCAGCTGCCGGCGTTCTTCCTTGGAAACCGCATTAACCTTTTTATCCGGATCGATTCCGGACAGCTCTACAATTACTTCTATCATACGCTGCGGAAGAAGCTTATCCAAAGCATTTTTAAAACTCTTATTTTTGGCTTCTTCAAAGTCGGACAACAAGCGGGCATCCAGCATTTCTTCCGTAAGAGCAGGTTTTAAATCTACCTGGACAACCGGAAGTTCATGTCCTTTTAAAAGTTCCTCTGCCGTATAGCTGCTGGCACTTAGAACCAACGGTCCACTGATACCAAAATGGGTAAACAGCATTTCACCCATATCGGAATAAAGCACCTTTTTCCCCTGTAACAACTTTAATTCCACATTTTTCAGCGTCAGTCCCATAAGCCGTGGCGCAAACTCTTCTTTTACATTTAAAGCAACTAAAGAAGGTGAAAGCTTTGTTACGGTATGTCCCATTTGCTTTGCAAAACGGTAACCATCGCCGGTAGAACCGGTACTCTGGTAAGAAAGTCCACCGGTTGCCACAATACAGGCATCGGCTGTAACCTTCTCGTTGCGGGTTCCATAAACAATATGTTTAAAACTTCCGTCTTCCGATACGATGTTTTTAACCTCACTATTCAGGTTAATGTGAACTCCCAATTGTTCCATATAACGCTGCAACACCTTAATAACGTCGGAAGAATGGTCGGACTGAGGAAACACTCTCATGCCACGCTCTGTTTTAATTTCCAAACCGATACGATCAAAAAAATCCATAACTGCCATATTGTCAAAGGTATGGAAGGCACTGTATAAAAACCGGGAATTGGTAACAATCTGTTTCATTAAGTCTTCCATATCACAGGCATTGGTGATATTACACCGGCCCTTTCCGGTGATAAACAGCTTTTTACCAAGCTTTTCATTTTTTTCATATAAATGAACTTCATTTCCGTTTTCTGCCGCCGCAATGGCCGCCATCATACCGGCAGCACCGCCGCCTACTACAATAACTTTACTCATAGATCCTCCCGGATTTTTTATTTACATAAACAAAGGTAAGCACGAAATACCATGCTTACCTTCCAAGATATACTTCATCTAATTCGAATTCAATATGTCCGCTATGGTATGGGCCGCCTTCAATACTGATATAAATCTTTTTATATTGAGGCAGATTATCCAAAATACTCTGTGCCAGGATGTCAATAATAGAACCTTCTACAGAAGCCCCCACATCAATAACCGGCGCAGCATCGGACTTAAAATCTATTCTGACACTTTCACCCTCGATAATAATATCATTGACACCAATGTAGAATCCTTCGTCTTCCATGGCATCAATTACCTGTTCTACAATAAGTTCAGGAGTAAGCTCATCTTCCACTGTTACTAAAACCGTTACCGCTTCTTTTTCTAAAGAATCAGGATTTAAGGTATAGATGGTAACCTCCAGATTTTCCGGCGGGGCAATGGTTGGCTCCAGCTCGGTCTGAGTAGGCAACGGAATTGGTGTTCCCTCTGCATTGGAAGGCACATTGATATAAGCCCCAACGGTAGGTGTAGGAGTTGGCTCCGGCTGACCATGAGTATCCTTTCCACAGCCGGAAATTACAAAAGCAACACAAATGCATAGCATGGCATAGATAATATTTTTAATTTTCATGATATGCACCTCCCGGATAATAGTATCGCTTCTAACCATGAGTTTATCCGGAAACTATGTCATTTCTATGTTATTCCTGTGTCAAAATTAGATTTTCTGCCTATTTTGTATTTAAAACGCTCTTATTTTTTACCAGATAATCCAGCAAGGAAATTACGGTTAGTGCAAAGGATGCCCAGATAAAAACAGTTTCTAATACACCAAACCAGGCATATTCCAAATGTACAATCAAAAGACAGCACATTACCATCTGGGTTGCTGTCTTAAACTTGCCCCAATAGCTGGCTGCCAGCACAAGGCCTCCCTCTGCAGCCACCAGGCGGAAACCGCTGATAATAAACTCTCTGGCAACAATCACAATGGCCACAATCAGATTTAAAGTCCCCTGCTCCACAAAACAAAGCAATGCAGTACAAACTAAAAGCTTATCCGCCAGTGGATCCATAAATTTTCCAAAGTTTGTTACAAGATTATGCTTTCTTGCAATATGACCGTCCAACGCATCGGAAAGACAGGCAATAATAAAAATACCAAGAGCAATCCAGTTTCCGTAAGGGATGGTATCAATTAAGAAAAACACCAGAAAAACCGGTATCATACACATTCTGAAAATTGTTATTTTATTAGGTAAATTCATGATTATTCCTCCATAGTTTAATCCCAATCGGATATTGCTTCACCAACCAGGTCATATTCCTTAGCCTGTGTTATTTTCACATCCACAAACTCACCGGACAGGTAAGAGTCCTTGGAATGTACAAATACAAAACCATCCACATTCGGTGCATCCATGTAGGAACGCCCGATAAAAATATCATCCTCCGGCAGCTTTCCTTCAATCATAACACGGATAATTCTTCCTACCTTTTCTTCGCCGCGTTTTTTGGAAATCTTCTGCTGAAGTTTCATCAGTTCCTTCTGACGCTTTACCTTTACTTTTTTGGTAATCTGACCCTTCATGCGGGCTGCTGCAGTATTTTCTTCTTTGGAATATGTGAATACACCAAGACGTTCAAAACCGGCCTTTTCAACAAAATCCAAAAGCTCCTGATGCTCCTCTTCTGTTTCCTGCGGAAATCCGGTAATCAGGGAAGTTCTCAAGGCAATGTCAGGAATCTCCCGACGAAGCTTGGCAATCAGTTCATCCAGTTCTTTCCGGTTGGTGCGTCTGCCCATACGCTTTAACACAGAATCTGCCGCATGCTGGATTGGCATATCAAGATAGTGGCAGATTTTTTGCTGACGCTTCATTGTCTCAATAAGTTCATCCGTAATTTCTTCCGGATAACAGTAAAGCAGACGGATCCATTCGATGCCCTCAATTTCACAAAGCTTATTAAGAAGTTCCGGCAGCATCTTCTTTCCGTACAAATCCACACCGTATACGGTAGTTTCCTGGGCAATTAAGGTTAATTCCTTTACACCGCCTTCCGCAAGAAATTTCGCCTCCTCCAGCAGACGTTCCATAGGAACACTGCGGAATTTTCCCCGGAGGGACGGAATAATACAATAGGTGCAGAACTTATCACAGCCCTCTGCTATTTTCAAATAAGAATAATAACCGCCTGTAGTATTTACACGATTGGTTTTTGGCAGCGGCAATGCCTGTAAATCCGCATAACATTCCGTTGTTTTTCCCTGCAGGGCATCTTCAATGGCATCTACAATCTTATCGATGGCTGTGGTGCCGATAACCGCGTCCACCTCCGGAATTTCATTAATGATTTCGTTTTGATAACGCTGCGCCAGACAACCGCTCACCAAAAGCACCTGCAGTCTGCCAAGCTTTTTATACTCTGCCATTTCCAGAATCGTCTGGATGCTTTCCTCTTTTGCATCATGAATAAAACAACAGGTATTTACCACAATAATGTCTGCTTCCGCCTCTTCGTTGGTAAGGGAATAGCCCTTATCCCGTAAAAGACCAAGCATCACTTCACTGTCTACCAGATTTTTATCACAGCCTAAGGATACAAATAATACGTTCATTTATGAACCCTTTCTAATGCTAATACAATTTTTATTTTCTTAATGCCGCCTCTAAGCAGTTCTTCATAAGCATAGCAATGGTCATCGGACCAACACCGCCCGGAACCGGAGTAATAGCACCGGCAATCGGCTCTACTTCTGCATAAGCCACGTCACCGCAAAGCTTTTTACCTTCTAAACGGTGGATACCCACATCAATTACGGTTGCACCCGGCTTAACGTATTCTGCGGTAATAAACTGAGGCTTACCGATAGCAACGATTAAAATATCGGCTCTCTTGGTAACTTCTTTTAAGTCCACGGTTCTGGAATGGCATACGGTTACTGTGGAATTTTCCCTAAGCATCAGGGCTGCCATTGGCTTACCAACAATATTGCTTCTGCCAACAACCACACATTCCTTACCGGACATTTCAATGCCGGAACGCTTTAATAATTCGATAATACCTGCAGGAGTGCAGGATACAAAGCCTTCCTTGCCAATCCATAAATGACCGACGCTTACCGCATGGAAACCGTCAACATCCTTATCCGGAGAAATAGCTGCAATTACCTTATCTTCATCCATATGCTTTGGAATCGGAAGCTGTACCAAGATACCGTCTACGTCTGCTCTATCATTTAATTCTGCAATTAAATCCAGCAATACCTGCTCTGTAGTCTCTTCTGCTAATTCGTAAGACAAAGAACGGAAACCAACATATTCACAGGCTTTCTTTTTATTTCCTACATAAACGGAAGATGCAGGGTCGTTACCTACCTGGATAACTGCAAGGGTTACTTCTCTTCCCTGTTCCTTAAGCTTAGCTGCTGCTTCCTTAACTTCGTCCTTAATCTGTGCGGAAATTAACTTTCCGTCAATAATCTGTGCCATCTTTGTTCTCTCCTTTTTTTATTCTACAATTGTAGTTTTACATCAGTGGTGCAAAAACACGAAGCACCGCCTGCGCTATTCTCTTAAAAACATTTCTTTGTGTCATGGCATAAGTCTGTTGGGTAGACACTTCCGTCATTTCCAACAAATCTTCCTTAACAGCTGCCACTACCGGTGTGCGGTAAAAGAACGTACCGCATTCAAAATGAAGATACAGACTTCTGTAATCTAAATTAATTGTGCCGACAATGGCAAATTTATCATCACACACAAAAGTTTTTGCATGGACAAATCCGGGATCATATTGATAAATTTTCACTCCGCCCTTTACCAGCTGGGAATAATATGACTGCGTTAGAATAAATACATACTTTTT
Organism: Lachnospiraceae bacterium; assembly: GCA_045593825.1. Lineage (GTDB taxonomy): Bacteria > Bacillota > Clostridia > Lachnospirales > Lachnospiraceae > SIG299. The sequence continues at coordinate 8,054 of JAZNXI010000085.1, read as the reverse complement.
ATCCGGAATTCCCGGAGTAACAATACGCACATCCACGCCACGCTTTGCTGCAAGAGTCAAAGCAGTCATCATCTCGTTATCAATAACAAGGTACGGCGTTGTCATATAAATATAATCCTGTGCCGTATTTATCATGTTTAAAAATACAGACTCGGAAACATTTTCCCGGTCTAACGGAGAATCACCATAAGGCTGTACATATCCGGCAGCCATAATCGGATTGGTTTCCAGAATTCCCGGCATATAGCGGCGGATATCCTCTTCTCTGTCATGCTTTACACTATTCCAGCTGACCAAAAACATGGAAGTTAAATTCCAGACCGCATCACCCTTTAACAGAACTGCGGTATCCTTCCAGTAACCAAACCGTTCCTTGCGATTAATATACTCATCTGCCAGGTTCCAGCCTCCCATAAAGCCCACATTACCGTCAACAACCGTAATTTTACGGTGGTCCCTGTGATTCATTACCAAAGAGAAAAACGGAATTACCGGATTAAACGCCACACACTTAATGCCGTATTCTTCCAGCCTTTTATAGTACTTATACGGAAGCAGGGCCACACAGCCCATATCGTCATACATAAAACGGACTTCGACACCTTCGGCAGCCTTCTGTTTTAATATTTCTAAGATACCCTCCCACATTTCGGCTTCTTCTACAATAAAGTACTCCATAAAAATGAAGTGCTTTGCCTTGCGAAGCTCTTCCAACAAAACAGGATAGCATTCTTCACCGCTTTTATAATAAAAAGATTCCGTATTACGGTAGACCGGATAATGGGCAAAATCATTGATGTATTTCATCTGACCGTAAGCCGTTTTATCTTCCTTTTGTACCTCTTCCAGTAAATCCTCTTCTGCTATGGAAAAGGCAGATATTTTTGCCGATGCCTTATCCATTTGGATACGCATCCGTTTCGTAGGACGCTTATCTCCAAATAGCAGATATAAAACACCGCCAAACAGCGGAAATACCAAAATCGGAATAATCCATGCAAGCTTATAAGCAGGATTATCGTCCTTGTTAATAATATACAGCACTGCCAGAATGCTTAAAAAAGCCAGCAATATATTAAGCGAGCCGGAGTACTTTGTCAGTTTTGTCAGCATACTGATGCCCCAAAAAATCTGAAGCAGTATAATCAGGCCAACTACAAATACACGCTTAGATATGAAGTTTAAAAATTTGTTTATAATTCGCATCTTCTTCACCCTTTTCGTATTGTACATGATATATCCAAAAAAGTCCAGTATTCCGATTGTCAATTTTTTATAAACTCCGCATATACTGTAACTGAATCAAAGCAATCTGAGGTTTTATCCATGGATTACAGCAAAACCCACTACTATAAGTATACTGCTCCGGCAGCGCCGAAGCAGACCCGTTCCAGCATTCCGGTATTTGAACAGGATGATGTTCCTGCAACCCCCGGCGAAGGTCCTGCAGGCTCTGCAACACCGGATTTAAACCCGAATATCGGCTCTGAAAACAACCAGCCTGCTGCTCCGGGTGAAGGTCCTTTAGGTACCCAGACTCCGTCTGTTCCTTCTACTCCAAGTTTCCCATTCCCTCCGGTAGGCGGCGGCTCCACAACTACACCTTCCCGTCCAAACAACAATAACAATAATGTATTCTGGAGCTACACCTGGCTCACTCCTATTTTCGGAAACTCTTCCGTATCTTCCGTGGCACAGGCACGATTCTACAACGTCAATGCCATGTTAGAGCCGGTAGATATTTACATCAACGGCCAGTTGGTAGCCTCTGACCTGGATTACAGCGAATACACCGATTACTTATATATTATTCCGGGTTACTATAATGTAACCATTTTCCGCAGAACTAATCCGGGTTACCCATTCATCAGTGCCAGAGTAAATTTCGTAAGAAACTCCGTATGTACGATTTCCCTCATTGGTACTGTGGATAGCCCTGGTCTTCAGTTTATTTGTTAAGAAGAATAAGCAAAATTAAAGAGAAGATTTCATCGGGAGAGCTTGCTCTCCCAGAGAAATCTTCTCTTTATATTTTGTTTGGGCGACCCCCCGCCCATAGTGAGGAAATCCGAAGGATTTTCGAACCTATTCTTCTTAACACCCACCACAAAACTCCCCCTGCAAACCCGCTCATCGCTAACGGTTCGTGCAGGGTAGTCTTGTTTAATTCTAAGTGTTTAAGTTTTATAAAGGTTCATAACCTTAGGACTTGCGTTATGTTATAATAAAGCAAAATTGCTTAGCAAAAGAACTGTAAGGCCGAGGGCTATCCACATGGAGCTATTCATATAAAAACTCATAATCCGGTAATTCTTTCCATTCTTCAGTTTCAATTAGTAAAGTTTTTATTTTATCACAAGCGGTTAGAAATGCCTGCCCTTTTTTATTCTTAGCAGTAAAGTCATAGGCAATATTCTTTGCATTAATTGCTTTTTCTGTTCCATTGGATTTAACCGTCAAAACAAGCGTCATGGATGGTTCTGACATACATTCTCCTTCCTGCGGGTCATAGACATCAGGATAATCCTCGGGATTCAATGTTCTGATAATCTCATAAATTTGCTGTTTTTCCTCTTCTGATAACTCATAACAAGCAACATAATCCGTCGGATTGGTTGCATCGGTAGTTTTAACAAGTATTCCTGTCTTGCTGTCATAAGAACTAATACCGTAACAGCCCCAGGTAAGGGAAAATGCAAAGTCTTCCGACATGTTTTCCGGCAAAAAAACAGCAGGCGCCTGCTGAACTCCTCTTTCCTTCGGATAACACAAACGCCATTCATTGTTATAAAGAACTGCCATTCCTCCTTCCACCCTGGCATACGGCATGCCAAGTTCCCGGTTAAAGTTAGTTTCTCCGTGCTTTTCAGGAAAGGTATCGGTATAGGATTCTGTATAGCCAAGGATTGCACTTTCGTCTACTTCACCCGGGATTTCCTCATTGGACAAGTAATAGATTTTTCCATGTACCATAATCGCAGCCGGATAATCCGTTGCAACATCCGGGCGACATCCCGCCAATAAACATACCAACATCAGTAATAATATAATTATTCTTTTCATTTGTTTACCTCCATCTTATCGTTATTTTCATTTTTCATCTATAAGACGCAAGACTAAATGAAAACGTTTCAACAATTTATTTAATTGCATCTGATTTGGTGAAATAGATAACTTTGGCTAAATCCAAATACAAAAAATAGACCGCAAGAAACCGTTAGCGGTGAGCGGGTTTCCAAGGTCTATTTTTTGTATTGGATTTAATAAAATTAATTTACTTCACCAAATCAAAAGCATTCAGCTTTTTATTAATCATCGCCATGGCGCCTTCCGGAATATTTCCTGCCATGCCCATCATCATTTCTACAGACATATTGGAAATCATTTCCCACATTGGCATGCCCGGGCCCATTTCTCTGCCGGACAACTGACAGAAGAATGCCAGTGCATCAGGGTTCTTTGCTACTTCACCAAGGGTATTCTTAATACTTAACTTGCCCTCCGGAAATTCCATAGGAGCATCTAAATCAAGACTTCCCTCTGTAGTAAACCAGTTTGCTGCGCCTTCCTGGCCGTTATCTTCCACCGGAAGTGTGTAAATAGCCGGTTCTTCCTCCACCTTTTCGATGGTCATGGTGTCCTTGCAATCTCCGGCAACTGCCAGGAAAATGTTAAAGCCCTCAGCCAATGTCACATTGAACTTAGCAATATGGTCTACAGGTGTAGTCTCTCCCACTTTCTCACGGTTCATGTAAAGGGTTACGTAATCCTGGTTGGTGTAAACCTTGATTTCTGTGTTTTCACCAGCACGCTGTGCATAACGCTTGCCGCAAAGATGTACCATTGGTTCTGCATTCCAGTAAGCTTTGTAAATGTAATAGCTGTCCTTCTTTGTCTTTCTATCCATGGTAACCAGACCCTTATTGTTACGGCCTGCTACACCACCTTCGTTACGGGCTGCACAGCCGAAGTCAAACATATTCCAAACGTGACTGGACCAAATCCAAGGTCTCTCATCAAGAACCTTTGCCATGTGCTCATGGTACAATGCCTGATAATCTTCGCTATAATCCTTACACTTTGGATTTGGACCGTGGTAAGTAATAATACCTTCGCAGCCGTACTCGGAAACACCAAGGCAGATATCCGGATGCTTTTCGTGGAAGTTATCAAGCCATGGACCGTTATCTTCCATCTTGCCCATATACCAGCCGAAGTAATGGTTATAGCTTTCCGTATCGGTAATATAATGCATCGGACCGTCCACCGGAGTCATGGTAACATGAGCGATGGTGGTAAGTCTGGTTGGATCCAGTTCTTTAACCAAAGCATTTAATTCCTTATGATTTTCTACCAACTGCTCGGAAATACCACCGATGAGGATTTCGTTGGAAATGCCCCAGAACATAATGGATGGGTGGTTATAATTCTGGATAACCAGTTCCTTCATCTGCTCGATGCAGTTCTGATGAGCCTTAGGATTCTTGCTCATTACAGAAATGAACGGAATCTCTGCCCATACTGCAAAACCAAGCAAGTCGCAGGCATCGTAGAAATCCTGGGAATGCTGATAATGTGCCAGACGAATGGTGTTTGCACCCAGTTCTTTAATGAGAAGTGCATCTGCATAATGGTCATCCGCATCCAAGGCATTACCCACATACATCATATCCTGATGACGGGAAACACCGCGCAGAGGAGTCTCTACACCATTGATAATAAAGCCCCGCTTAGGATCGCAGGAGAAGCTGCGGACACCAACATTTACTTCGATATCATCATATGTTTCGTTTCTTCTCTGAAGCTCAGCAATAACAGTGTAAAGATATGGGGCATCTAAATTCCAAAGCGTTGCATCCGGCACAAAAATAGTAGTCTTTGCTGCATCTGCCGGACGAACTGCATAACCAACCTCATTGCCCTCTTCGTCAAAAATGCTGTACTGCACTGTAAAGTTTTCATCCGCATTCTTTACAAATGCTTCAAGTTCAAAGGTAGCGCCGCCGCAATCGGTAGGCTTTGGAGTTACCATAATGCCCGGGCCGCCGTAATATTCCAAATCAAAATGAGCGTTTGGTACGCTGATTAAATTAACACCGCGATATAAACCGCCATAGAAAGTGAAGTCCGCACTCTGCGGATATACATAGTCATTGGCGATATTGCTACACTCCACCACTAACAGGTTTTCGCCTTCTTCCTTGCAGTACTCAGTTATATCTGCACGGAAGGTGGAATAACCGCCTTCATGATAGCACACCTTGGTTCCGTTAATATAAACGGTTGCCTCGGAATTTGCGGCTAAAATTTCTACAAAAGTTCTGCCACCGGCCAAAGGCTGCTTTGGTGTTTCAAAGGACTTTGCATACCAATAATTGCCACGGTCATAACTGCCGTTGCCGTCATTTCCATCCACTGCATTCCAAGTATGAGGTAAATCCACCGTTTCCCAGTCGGTTGGATAAGCACTTGGTAAACCCACATTTTTCTGAATGAATTTCCAGTTCTCATTCAAGTTAATGATATTTCTCATAGTTTTGCTTCCTCCTTAAGGTATCTTATAAATCTATTATACCATAAACTTGTCCTTTCATCTATTCATTTTAAATGATTTTTCATATTCTTTAACGCCGTTTTCTCTAATCTAGACACCTGGGCCTGGGAAATATGGATTTCTTCGGCTACTTCCATCTGGGTTTTTCCTTCAAAAAAGCGAAGTTCAATAATGTTTTGTTCTCTTGGACTCAATTTTTCCATCGCTTCTTTAATGGATAAATCTTCAATCCAGTTTTCTTCCCGGTTTTTCTTGTCACTGACCTGATCCATCAAAAACAAAGTGTCGCCGGAATCGGAATACACCGGTTCATACAAAGACATCGGCGCCTGAATCGCATCCAGTGCATTTAAAATATCTTCTCTCGGAATTCCGGATTCCTTTGCAATTTCCTCTATAGTTGGTTCCCTATCCATGTTCTTTTGCAGCATATCCCTGGCATAAATTGCTTTGTAAGCGATATCCCGAAGGGAACGGCTTACCCGGATAGAATTGTTATCCCGCAGGTACCTTCTGATTTCTCCGATAATCATCGGTACCGCATAGGTAGAAAACCTTACTCCCTGACTAAGGTCAAAATTATCGATTGCTTTCATTAGTCCTATGCAGCCAATTTGAAACAAATCATCTACGTTTTCGTTACTGGAGGAAAAACGCTGGATGATACTTAACACCAGTCTCAAATTCCCCTTAATATAGGTTTCTCTTGCCTGTGTATCCCCTTCTTTTATCTTACGGATAAGTTCTTCTTTTTCTTCTCCTTTTAACAACGGAAGCTTTGCTGTATTTACTCCACAAATTTCTACTCTATATCCAGCCATGGCAATCCTCCCATGAAAATCTTCATAGTTAAGCATTTGCCATAAAGAAGAAATTTATTCATAAAATACCATCAGCCAAACTTTAAAATTTCGTTTCTTAAGCGCTTCATAATTTTCTTTTCCAGACGTGAAATATAAGATTGGGAAATTCCCAGCATATCCGCCACTTCCTTCTGTGTTTTCTCTTTTCCGTCACGGCTGTTTAAACCATAGCGCAAATCAATAATCACTTTTTCCCTGGCAGATAAATGCTTCATAGCGCTTTTTAACATCTGCCGGTTTGCCTCATCTTCCATATTTTTATAAACACAATCTTCCTCCGTTCCGAGGATGTCAGATAGTAATAATTCGTTCCCATCCCAATCCACATTTAACGGTTCATCTATGGAAACTTCTAACTTTACCTTATTGTTTTTCCTTAAATACATCAGAATTTCATTTTCAATACACCGGGATGCATAGGTTGCCAGCTTTATATTTTTACCGGTATTAAACGTATTGATTGCTTTGATAAGACCGATGGTTCCAATAGAAATCAGGTCTTCTACACTAATACCCGTATTATCAAACTTCTTTGCTATGTATACCACCAGCCGCAAGTTATGTTCTACAAGTGTAGACCTTGCTTTTTCCCGTTCATCCGACTCTAAAAGTTCCAGCATCCTGCACTCTTCCTCTGCCTCAAGAGGCGGCGGGAGCACCTCTGCTCCGCCAATATAATGGATCTCTCCTTTTTTTCCGAAGAGAAGCTCACGGATACTGGTTATTATCCTAAAACTCAATTTCCCCTGTACAGCAATCTTAATTAACATAGCTTTCCCTACCCTTCCTGTAATAATCCGCAATGAAAAATAACCTGATATTCTTTTCCTTTATATAAACTTTCTTTCGTAGCCGCAGCAATAACGTCATGAAAACAAAACTGTTTCTCCTGCCATTTTATATTAACGCAGTCAAAAGAAATCCCCTCTAACAAGCCATTTTCCTTTCCTACACTGTGAAATGGAATGAAATGCAGTTTTTCCGGACATTCTTCTTTGCAAAAGCTAATCATTTCCCCCAACATCTTTTCATCAATCAATATTACCGGCTTATGAAAAATCGGGTCATAGAGTTTATTTCCGGTGTCCATAAGTGCCGTTGCAAATAATTTCCTGTCCCCAAATTCCAACACGGTTTTTGCCTTCATATGCTCTTCTTTCCAACGGATTCTGCTCTTTTTTTCCAAGAGTCCGCAAAACAGGATGGCAACACCGTATACTGCAACAGCAGATATTACGTCCGTTCCGATGTTAAATGCCGATACCAAATACAAATATGTTCCTGCGACCACTGCTCCGGCAACCAAAAACAACAGTAAATGCCACAGTAAATTCCTCCATCCCAAAGCCAAGATTACCATAAACAAAATCACGATAATTTCTACCAAAATTATTAGCAAAACCGATTTTGATTTGAGAAACAAAACAACTCCGAAACAAGCACCTACTGCTCCTATAACAGCTGAAACAAGGCATTGTATTGTCCGATATGTTTTTGTTATTTGTCTGACTATGAATAAAATCAGGGCATTCATCCAAAAATTCCATAAAAAAAACAGATCTATGTAAAGAATACAGTCCATGGGACACCTCCTGTATCCAGTATAAATCTGCCTACCTGTTTTTTTTGTCAAAACA